>NZ_JADPKQ010000389.1:0-98722 GCF_023074015.1 Bradyrhizobium sp. 142 | reverse complement strand
ATGCGGTGCCGACCAACAGTCGGGCGCTCAGCGCCTTCCGCTTCTTCGTCATCGAACTCTGGAGACGCACGCTCCGGCGCCGCAGCCAGACCGATGGCATGAGGTGGGAGACGATCAGTCGCCTCGCCTGTGACTGCCTCCCCAGGCCCAACATCCGTCATCCTTGGCCGCGAGCACGCTTCGCCGTCACTCACCCGAGGTGGGAGCCGTATGCGGGAAAGCCGCACGTACGGATCTGTGCGGGGGGCGCTCAGCAATGAGCGTCCCTCCCGCGACCGCTTCGCTCGCAATGACGAGGAGGCGGCAGTTCTATCCCGTGTTCCCCACCCGATACCCTGCAGCAGGATGTGGCGCGCCCAGCCTTGCGCGGCCCGCGCCGAACAGCTTCTCCCGCAGAGTGCCGTTCGCATAGTCCGGCTTGTAGCGCTCACGGCGGGTCAGCTCGGGCACCAGCATGTCGGCAATATCCTCGAAGTCGCCCGGCGAGATCGCGAATGCGATGTTGAGACCGTCGACGTCGGTCGCTTCGAACCATGCTTCGATCTTGTCCGCGACTATCTCCGGCGTGCCGACCACGACGGGACCCGCGCCGCCGACGCCGACATGCTCGATGACATCACGCACGGTCCAGATGCGGTCGGGATCGGCCCGGGTGACGTTGTCCATCGCGCTGCGGCCGGCGTCGTTTTGGACGTGGCGCACCTGCTGGTCGAGGTCGTAGCCGGAGAAGTCGACGCCGGTCCATCCCGACATCAGCGCCAGCGCGCCTTCCGGACTGATGTGGCGGCGATAGTCGGCATACTTTTCCTTCGCCTCCGCCTCCGTCCGCCCGAGGATGATCGTCATCATCGAGAACATCAGGATCTCCGCCGGATTGCGGCCGAGCGCGGCAGCCTCCTGGCGGATCGCGGAGACGCGAGGGCCGATCACTTTGGCCGACGGCCCCGACATGAACACGCATTCGGCATGCTTTGCCGCGAATTGCCGCCCGCGTGGGGATGTGCCGGCCTGGTACAGCACCGGCGTGCGCTGCGGCGACGGCTCGCTGAGATGAATGGTGTTGTTGATGCGGTAATTCGCGCCCTTATGGTTGACGCGATGAACCTTTGTGGGATCGGTGAAGATGCCGCGCTTGCGATCGCGCAGCACCGCGCCGTCTTCCCAGCTCCCTTCCCAGAGTTTATAGACGACCTCCATATACTCGTCGGCAATGTCGTAGCGATCGTCATGTCCGGTCTGCTTGTCCTTGCCGGCGCCGCGCGCGGCGCTGTCGAGATAGCCGGTGACAACGTTCCAGCCGATCCGTCCCTCGGTGAGATGATCCAGCGTCGACATCCGACGCGCAAAGGGATAGGGCGGCTCGAAGGACAGATTGCTGGTGACACCGAAGCCGAGATTTTGCGTCACCGCCGCCATTGCCGAGAGCAGCAGCAGCGGCTCGTTCGACGGCGTCTGCGCTGCGTTACGCAAGGCTGCGTCAGGGCTGTTGCCATAGACGTCATAGACCCCGAGCACGTCCGCCAGGAACAGCCCGTCGAAACGGCCGCGCTCCAGCGTTTTGGCAAGATCGATCCAATAGGGCAGGCGGTTATAGTCGGCAGTGCGGTCGCGCGGATGGGTCCACAGGCCCGGTGATTGGTGTGCGACGCAATTCATCGCAAATGCGTTGAGCCTGATCTGCTTGGCCATGCTGGTCCCTCGGCGCCCTGTACCGGGCACTCTTCGAATGATAGATGTGCGCCCGAACTTGGCGAAGTTCTTGCATATAACTCGGCCTTGGCAAGGCCAAAATCGCCAGCGCGGCTGCCCTTGGCAAGCCAATCTCAAGAGAGCAAGAACGAAATCCCAAGAACTATCCGGTCCCCGCCACTTTCGAAGGCCCACCCGTCTCGGGTATGCTCCTTCGTCTCGCAATCCTGAAAAGCAACTGATGACCAGAGCCGACGCCATCGCCCGCGCCCGTGAGGATTTCAAGTCCGGCGCGTTCCTCGCCGAACTCGACCGCCGCGTCGCTTTCCGGACCGAAAGCCAGAACCCCTCGCGCAGCGCAGAGCTGCGCGCCTATCTGGAACAGGAGATGCAGCCTGCTTTCGCGGCGCTGGATTTCGAAAGCCGCATGGTCGAATCCCCGAGCGGCAAGGCGCCGTTCCTGTTCGCCGAGCATCGCGAGAGCGAGACGGCGCCGACGGTTCTGATCTACGGCCATGGCGACGTCGTCGACGGTATGGAAGGCGAGTGGCGCGAGGGCCGCGATCCCTGGCGCACCACGGTTTCAGGCGCGCGGCTCTACGGCCGCGGCACCGCGGACAACAAGGGCCAGCACAGCATCAACATGGCGGCGCTCCGCGCGGTGCGCGACGCCCGCGGCGGCAAGCTCGGCTTCAATGCCAAATTCATCGTCGAGATGGGCGAGGAGATCGGTTCGCCCGACCTCGGCAAGGTCTGCGATCTCAACCGCGACGCATTGAAGGCCGACCTGTTCATGGCCTCGGATGGGCCGCGCTTGTCCGCAGACCGGCCGACCCTGTTTCTCGGCTGCCGCGGCGGCATCCGCATCCATCTCGACGTCAACCTTCGCGATGGCGGGCACCACTCCGGCAATTGGGGCGGCGTGCTTGCCAACCCCGCGACCATTCTGGTCAACGCGATTGCCACGCTGGTCGACGGCCACGGCCGCCTTCAACTCGATGCGCTGAAGCCGCCGCGCCTCACCAACCAGATCCGCAGCTATCTCGCGGAGGTGCAGGTCATGCCGACCGAAGACGAGCCGGCACTCGCGGAGAACTGGGGCGAAGAAGGATTGTCGGCGGCGGAGCGGCTCTACGCCTGGAACACGCTCGAAGTGCTGGCGATGTCGTCCGGCAATATCGAGAAGCCGGCCAACGCCATTCCCGGCCATGCCAATGCCGTGCTGCAACTGCGTTTCGTGGTCGGCACCAGGATCGACGGCCTGATCGAGGCCATTCGCGCGCATCTGACCGCAAAGGGCTTTCCGATGGTCGAGGTGCGGGCGGCCCAGAGCTTTGCCGCCTCGCGCACCGATTTTGACAGCCCCTGGATCAAATGGGCGGCGGATTCGGTGCGCGAGACCACCGGCAAGACACCGGCGGTGCTGCCGAATTTCGGCGGCTCGCTGCCGAACGACGTATTTTCCGAGATTCTTGGCCTGCCGACGATCTGGGTCCCGCACTCTTATCCCGGCTGCTCCCAGCATGCGCCCAATGAGCACATCCTGCTGCCTTTGACCGAAGAGGCCTTAACGGTAATGGCCGGCCTGTTCTGGGATCTCGGCGAATTGCCCAGCCCGCTAACCTGAGCCGTTAACCTGAGCCGCGTTCCAGCCGAAAGTCACATTCTAATCTGGGCCGATTTGTGCTTGCATCCGGCCGCATCATCCTGAAAGGGGAAGAAAAAAGTGAAACATTTCCGTACCATCGGCATCGCGCTGGCCGCGACCTTTGCCGTCAGCCAGGCCGGGGCCCAGGAGCTGACTGGCACGCTGAAGAACATCAAGGACACCGGCGCGATCACGCTCGGCTTCCGCGACTCCTCGATCCCGTTCTCCTATCTCGACGACAACCAGAAGCCCATCGGCTTCGCGATGGACATCTGCTACAAGATCGTCGACGCCGTGAAGAAGGAGCTCAAGCTCGACAAGCTCGAGGTCAAGCTCAACCCGGTGACTTCGGCGACCCGCATCCCGCTGATGGCCAACGGCACCATCGACCTCGAATGCGGTTCGACCACCAACAATGCCGAGCGGCAGAAGCAGGTCGCTTTCACCAACACCCATTATTTGACTGCCAGCCGCTACGTCTTCAAGAAGTCGAGCGGCCTCAAATCGATCGATGACCTCAAGGGCAAGTCGGTGGTCTCGACGGCCGGCACCACGAACATCAAGCAGCTCACCGAGGCCAACGTCGCGCGCGGTCTCGGCGCCAACATCATCCCGGCCAAGGATCACGCCGAGTCCTTCCTGATGGTCGAAACCGACCGCGCGGTGGCCTTCGTCATGGACGACATCCTGCTTGCGAGCCTCGTTGCCGGCTCGAAATCGCCGGACGACTACGTCATCTCCAAGGATGCGTTCTCCAAGCCCGAGCCCTACGGCATCATGCTGCGCAAGGACGACGCGCCGTTCAAGAAAGTGGTCGATGCGGCGACCGCCGCGCTCTACACCTCCGGCGAGGGCGAGAAGATCTACAACAAGTGGTTCACGCAGAAGATCCCGCCGAAGGGTCTGAACCTCAACACCCCGATCTCAGCCGAGCTGAAGAACGAGTTTGCCAAGCCCACGGACTCGCCAAACCCGGACGACTATAAGTAGACTGAGCTGTTCGCCTCTCCCCGCAAACGGGGAGAGGCAGCACATTCCGGCCATTCTGGAAGGAGTGGCCGGACATTTGCATAGGCGCCTGCCACATCCATGATCGGCGCGTTCGCGCGGGGGACACGTGAACTACCACTGGAACTGGGGAATTTTCTTCCAGCCGAACCCGATGGGGACCGGCACCTATCTCGACATGCTGCTGGCGGGATTGGTGCTGACCCTCAAGACGGGTGCGCTCGCCTGGGTCATCGCGCTGATCACCGGCTCGATCGTCGGCGTGATGCGCACGCTGCCGTCGAAGGGGGCGTACTGGTTCGGCTTTGCCTATGTCGAATTCTTCCGCAATATGCCGCTGCTGGTGCAGCTCTTCTTGTGGTTCTTCGTGCTCCCGGAAGTGCTGCCAAGATCTGCCGGACTGTGGCTGAAGCAACTGCCGAACGCGCCATTCTGGACGGCTGCGATCGGCGTCGGGTTCTTCATGTCGGCCCGCGTCGCCGTGCAGTTGCAGGCTGGCATCGGCTCGCTGCCGCGCGGGCAGAAGATGGCGGCGACTGCGCTGGGCCTGACGACAATGCAAGGCTACCGTTACATTCTGCTGCCGATGGCGTTCCGCATCATCCTGCCGCCGCTGACGTCCGAGTTCCTTAACACCATCAAGAATACGGCCGTGGCCATCACCATCGGCCTGCTCGAACTCACCGGACAGGCGCGCTCGATGCAGGAGTTCTCGTTCCAGGTGTTCGAGGCCTTCACCGCCGCGACCATCCTCTATCTCCTCGTCAACGCCGTCGTCGTGACCGCGATGCGTTTCCTTGAGCGCTACGTCGCGATCCCCGGCTACATCACGGGGAAATAGCACCATGTTCAGCAATTTCGATTTCGATGTCATCCGCCGCGCGCTGCCCTATCTGTTCTATGAGGGCATGACATTCACGGTGACGCTGACGGCGCTCGCCGCACTCGGCGGCCTGATCTTCGGCACGGCCATCGCGCTGATGCGGCTCTCCGGCTTAAAGATCTTGGGCCATATCGCCGGCGTTTATGTCGACTTTATGCGTTCGCTGCCACTGGTGCTGGTGATCTTCTGGTTCTACTTCCTGGTGCCCTATATCGGGCAATGGGTGACCGGAGCGTCGCGGCCGATCAGCGTCGGCGCGTTCGCGTCCTCGCTCATCACCTTCATCATGTTCGAGGCCGCCTACTTCTCCGAAATCATGCGTGCCGGCATCCAGTCGATCTCGCGCGGCCAGCCGGCCGCGGCCAGCGCGCTCGGTCTCAGCTATGCGCAGACCATGCGCTACGTCGTGCTGCCGCAGGCATTCCGCAACATGCTGCCGGTCCTGATCACGCAGACCATCGTGCTGTTCCAGGACACCTCGCTGGTCTACGTATTGTCGATCACGGATTTCCTCGGTGCAGCCAGCAAAGTCGCGCAGCGCGATGGCCGTCTGGTCGAGATGTATCTATTCGCTGCCATCGTCTATTTCACCATTTCCTGTGTTGCGTCCTTTGGCGTTCGCCGCCTGCAGGCGCGCATCGCCATCATTCGATAGAGCGTG
This sequence comes from Bradyrhizobium sp. 142, assembly GCF_023074015.1. NCBI lineage: Bacteria > Pseudomonadati > Pseudomonadota > Alphaproteobacteria > Hyphomicrobiales > Nitrobacteraceae > Bradyrhizobium > Bradyrhizobium sp. 142. The sequence goes on along the minus strand of NZ_JADPKQ010000389.1, from coordinate 92,833 downwards.
TCGGTCATGATCGAAATCAGCCACGTCAACAAATGGTATAGCCCGACCTTCCAGGTGCTGACCGACTGCACTACCAGCGTCACCAAGGGCGAGGTGGTGGTGGTCTGCGGGCCCTCGGGCTCGGGCAAGTCGACGCTGATCAAATGCGTCAACGCACTGGAGCCGTTCCAGAGCGGTGACATCAGTGTCGATGGCACCAAAGTCAACGATCCCAAGACCAATTTGCCGAAACTGCGCTCGCGGGTCGGCATGGTGTTCCAGCACTTCGAGCTGTTTCCGCATCTGAAGATCATCGACAATCTCTGCCTAGCGCAGCAAAAGGTGCTCGACCGTCCCCGCGACAAGGCAGTCACGAAGGGCATGAAGCTGCTGGAGCGCGTCGGGCTGAAGGAACAGGCGCAGAAGTTTCCTGCGCAGCTTTCCGGCGGCCAGCAGCAGCGCGTGGCGATCGCTCGCGCCCTCGCCATGGACCCGATCGTCATGCTGTTCGACGAACCGACCTCGGCGCTCGACCCCGAAATGGTGAGCGAGGTGCTCGATGTCATGGTCGACCTCGCCCATGACGGCATGACCATGATGGTCGTCACTCACGAGATGGGCTTTGCCCGCAAGGTCGCCAATCGCGTGATCTTCATGGACCGCGGCGAGATCGTCGAGGACGCGCCGAAGGACGACTTCTTCGGTAAGCCGCGCAGCGACCGCGCGCAGAAATTCTTGTCGAAGATTCTCTCTCACTGACCGGTCGTCATTCCGGGACGCGCCGCTTGGCGCGGGCCCGGAATCCATCGGGCGGCAGTACACGAGGTGAAATGGATTCTCAGATGCGCAATTGCGCATCATAGCTCGCGACCACGTCGCGCCCCGGAATGACGAATCGAGGGGTGCTCGGTGCCTCCAATTGACGTATAAGCGCGCTGATTTCCCCTTTCCCCGCCAGGAGACCTGCCTTGGACTCGATCGCCTACGTCAACGGCTCATTCGTCCCGCTCTCGGACGCCAAAGTCTCGGTTCTCGATCGCGGCTTCCTGTTCGCGGACGGCATCTACGAGGTTTCGGCCGTGCTCGACGGTAAGCTGATCGACAATGCCTCGCATCTGGCGCGGCTGGAGCGCTCGGTCGGCGAGATCAAGCTGAAGTTGCCGGAAACCGTCGAGCGCATCACCGCGATCCAGAAGGAGTTGATCGCGCGCAACAAGGTCGCAAGCGGCCTCGTCTATCTCCAGGTGACGCGCGGCGCCGACAAGGGCCGCGACTTCGCCTTCCCCAAGGGCGACGTCAGGTCGAGCCTGGTGATGTTCACCTCCGAAAAGGACATCATCAACGCGTCCTCGGCCAAGACCGGTATCAACGTGATCACGGTGCCCGACATCCGCTGGGAGCGTCGCGACATCAAGAGCGTGGCGCTGCTGGCGCAGGTGCTGGCGAAGCAGGCCGCGGCCGAAGCCGGTGCCGCTGAAGCCTGGATGCTGGAGGACGGGTATGTCACCGAGGGCGGTTCGTCCTCGGCGTTCATCCTGACCAAGGACGACGTCATCGTGACCCGCAAGAACTCCAATGCGATCCTGCCGGGCTGCACCCGCAAGGCTGTGGTGGCACTAGCCGAAGAGCGCCAGCTCCGCGTCGAGGAACGTTCCTTCACGGTCGCCGAAGCGCTCGCCGCCAAGGAAGCGTTCGCCACCTCGGCCTCGCTGTTCGTGCAGCCGGTGGTCGCGATCGACGGCCAGAAGATCGGCGACGGCAAGCCGGGCCCGATGGCAATGCGTCTGCGCGAGATTTATGTGGAGTTTGCGAAGGCGACGGCGGTTTGAGAAGCCGGCGTTGCGGACGGCGAGAGATGTGATAACGTCACCGCATACTCCGCCGTCATCGTCCGGCTTGGCCGGGCGATCCAGTACGCCGCGGCGGTTGTTCTGATTCTCGCTGTCTCTGGAATACTGGATGCCCCGCTTTCGCGGGGCATGACAGTTGCAAGTGTGGTAGCAGCGTTGCCTTCCTTACGCCGATCAACGCCCCTCACGCCGGTGCCTTTACCTTCACCGGGTGAATCGCCCGGAACGAGATCGCCAGCCTGTTCCAGGCATTGATGGTCGCGATCAGCATGGTCAGGTTCACCGTCTCCTCCTCGGAGAACTGCGCGCGGACCTGCGCGTAGACGTCGTCGGGCGCGTGCGTCTCCGCGATCAACGTCGCCGACTCGGTCCACGCCAGCGCGGCCCGCTCGCGGTCGGTGTAGAGCGGGGATTCGCGCCAGGCGTTGAGCAGATAGATGCGCTGCTCGCTCTCCCCGCGCTTGCGGGCGTCCTCGGTGTGCATGTTGATGCAGAAGGCGCAGCCGTTGATCTGAGACGCGCGGATCTTGACGAGCTCGATCAGCGATTTCTCGAGTCCCGTCGACTGGATATGCGTCTCTAATGCGTTCAACGCTTTGATGGTGTCCGGGGCTGCCTGGTAGAAGTTCATGCGGGGCTTCATGGTCGTTCTCCTTGCTTGCTGGGTTGATGTCAGTGCGCTCCCCCGGCCGAGACATGGCCGGGCTTCTTCAGGAACAGGGCGGCGATCAGGGCCACGATCAGTGCCACGCCGAGCAGATAGAAGGTGTCGCTGAAGGCCTGGATATAGGCCTGCTTCTGCACGATATGGCCGACCGCGACATAGGCACGATGCGTCGCATCCGAACGGTCGAGGATGCCGTGATTGACGAAATACTGCGTGAGTTGCTCCAGCCGCGTGCGGGTGGCCTGCTCGAACATCGAGACCGACTGCATCAGCACGTTGGAGTGATACTGCTCGCGCTTGGTCAGCACGGTCTGCAACAGCGCGATGCCGACGGCGCCGCCGAGATTGCGCATCATGTTGAACAGGCCGGAGGCCGAGCCCGCGTTCTCCGGCTCGATGCCGGCGGTCGCCACCGCCGATAGCGGCGCCATCACCAGCGCCTGGCCGATCGCGCGGACCACGTTCGGCCAGAGCAGCTGGTCGGCGGCATAATTGCTGGTCATGTAAATGTTCATGAAGTTGGACGCAGCGAACAGCACGAAGCCGATGCCGATGATGATCCGTGCATCGAACCGCTGCATCAGACGCGGCACCAGCGGGATCAGCACCAGCTGCGGCAAACCGGTCCACGCCAGCACCATGCCGATCTGCTCCGCATTGTAACCCTGAATGCGTGACAGATATTGCGGCAGGATGAACACTGAACCGTACAACGCGACGCCGAGCAGGAAGTTCGCGAGCATGCCGAAGCCGAAATTGCGGCGGACCAGCAGGCGCAGGTTCAACAGCGGCTTCTGGACCGTCAGTTCGATGATGAGGAAAGCGGTCAGCGCGACACCTGCGATCACCGACAGCCTAACGATGAAGGGCGAACCGAACCAGTCATCCTTGTTGCCTTCTTCCAGCACGGTCTGGAGCGCGGACAGGCCGATCGCCATGGTGACGATGCCGGCCCAGTCGCCCTCGCGCAGCAGCGAGAGCTTCATCAGCTTGGCATCCAGGGCGTACCAGAGCATGCCGACCATGATCGCGCCGGGCACGAGGTTGACGTAGAATATGTACTGCCAGCCGAAATTCTCGGTGAGATAGCCGCCGATGGTCGGACCGATCGCGGGTGCAAACGTCGCGGACAGCGCGAACAGCGCCAGGCCGACCGGCTGTTTTCCGCGCGGCAGCAGCGTGATGATGAGCGTGAACGCCATTGGGATCAGCACGCCACCGGTAAAACCTTGCACCGCACGGAGCACGATCATCTGCGGCAGGTCCTGCGCCAGCGCGCAGGCCGCCGACAGGACCAGGAACAGGACCGCGTTGGTGAGGAGATAGATGCGGATCGAGAACACCTGCGCGAGCCAGCCGGACAGCGGGATCACCACGATCTCGGCGATCAGATAGGAGGTCGAGATCCAGCCGCCATCGTCGATGCCGGCGCCGATCGCGCCCTGGATGTCGGCGAGCGAGGCGTTGACGATCTGGATGTTCAGCACCGCCATGAACGCGCCGAGCGTGGCGCCGATCACGGCGATCCAGGTCCTGGCGGAAACAGCCGGCACCGCGGGTGCCGCGGCCGGGGCGGGGATGCTGGGGGTGGAAGCGGCGCTGAGGGTCGGCTGGAGCGTGCTCATGGAAGCCTCGTCTCGGTTACGGAGACAGGATGCGTTAGACGGAGGATCCTCTCAGCGTTAGCCGCCGTTTGGCCGCGCAGTGTTCTCGGCAACTCGCTTGGCGATCTCGCGCTCAGCCAACACGGTCGCCTTGGTGTCGACGGTTGGCACCGCCGACATGCCCGGTCGCAGCAGGCCGGTCAGGCTGTGGTCGTCGAGCACGATTTTTACCGGCACGCGCTGCACGATCTTGGTGAAATTGCCGGTGGCGTTGTCAGGCGGCAGCAGCGCGAATTCGAGCCCGCTCGCCGGCGACAGGCTGTCGACGTGGCCGCGCAGGGTCCGGCTGTGGAAGCTGTCGACATGCAGCTCGACCGGCTGGCCTGGGCGTACATGGGTGAGCTGCGTCTCCTTGAAGTTCGCGACCACATAGACCGCATCGAGCGGCACCACCGCCATCAATTGTGTGCCCGCCTGCACGAATTGCCCGACGCGCAGCGAGCGGGCGCCGACAGTGCCGTCGACCGGCGCGGTGATCTCGGTATAGGACAGGTTCAGCTGTGCCTGGTCTGCGACCGCGCGGGCGCGTGCGAGCTGGGCTGTGGCCTGGGCGCGCTGGGTGGTGAGCACGTCGACCTTGCGCTGCGCGGCCACCAGGCCCGATTTGGCATGCTGCAATTGCGCGTTGCTGGCGCGGAGCGCCGCATCGGTCTGTTGTGCGCGCTGGATCGTGCCGGAGCCCGACTTCATGAGATCGTCGTAGCGGGCGCGCTCTTCCTGCGCGAATTTCAGATTGGCATCGGCTGCTGCGACGTCGGCGGTGCTTTGCTCGATGACCGGCTGTTGCAGCTCGAGCTGGGCATCGAGGTTGCGCACCGAAGCTTCCGCAGCGGCGACGTCGGCGCGGGCCTGGTCGAGCGCCGCCTTGAAGTCGCGATCGTCGATCTTCGCCAGCGCCTCACCTGCCCTGACCTTCTCGTTGTCGCCGACCAGCACCTTTGCGATGTAGCCGGACACCTTGGGCGCGATGATCGTGGAATCGGCCTTCACATAGGCATCATCGGTTGTCTCGAGGTAGCGGCCGCTCGTCCAGTAGTCGTGGCCGAAATAGGCGACTGTTGCCGTGCCGGCGAGGAACGCCAGCACCAGGGCCAAGCGCCGGACCACGTTCCGGGCCGGGACACGTGTAGTCCACTTGGAATAATCATCAATGATTTCAGCTGCTTGCTGGAAGTTCTCGGTGCGGGGCATTTCGGACATGTCAGTCTCCTGTCGGCTTCCCGGAAATATCGGTCTTTCTGGTTCGCGCGATAATCGGCGAAATGTCGGAAGGACTATCCATCAAAAGTGGATAACCGGGCCTCGCCTTGAGTGGATGGTCTAGCAAGCCAGGCGCGCGACTACCCCAGAGCGATTGCCGTATTTGCCGAGCGATTGCTGCTAACGCATCCGGTGCGGCCGACTTCGAGGACGAAGCGCTGTGGGGAGACTGATGGCGGTATCGACCAGCTAGTTGCGTGAACTATCCGATAGATAATCGGTGCGAAATCCTTGCGATTATCGATCAAACGCGGATAATCCGGCGGCCATGGACCGATTGACCAGCCTCGAAGTATTCAGCCGGGTGGTTGAGTCCGCCGGCTTCTCCGCAGCAGCCCGCAAGCTCAACATGTCGACCACCATGGTGAGCAATCACGTTCAGGCACTGGAAGACCGCCTCGGGGTGAGGCTGCTTCACCGCACCACGCGCAAGGTCAACCTCACCGAGATCGGCAAGGCCTATTACGATCGCTGCGTTCAGATACTGGCCGATATCGAGCAGGCCGACGACATCGCCGGCGCGCTGCAATCGACGCCGCGCGGCACGTTGCGGATCCACACCGCCACCCACATGGTGCCGTTCGTCGCGCCTGTAATGGCCGAATTCCTCGCGACCTATCCCGAGGTCAAGGTCGACCTGCGCATGGGGGAGACCAATATCGATATGATCGAGGAGGGTTTCGATCTCGCGCTGCGCATGACCGCGCCGGCGGATTCTAGCCTGATCGTGCGGAGCCTCGCGACTTGGCGGCACGTGCTGTGCTGCTCCCACGCCTATCTCGAGGCGCATGGGCGCGTGCAGAAGCTCGAGGATCTCACTGAGCATAATTGCGTCCGCCACGTGAACTATCCCTTCGACGAATGGCGCTTCTTCGATCGCAAGGGTTCGCAGGCCTCGGTGCGCGTGTCGGGCAATCTGATCACGAACAGCGGCGAAGCGCTGCGCGAGGCTGCGTTGCAGGGCGCCGGCATCAGCCTCGCGGCTGGATTTCTGGTGCGCGACGATCTCGATGCCGGTCGGCTGGTGCGCCTCTTGCCGGAATATCGTCCGGTCGAGATGTCGATGAATGCGGTCTATCCGCACCGCCATCATCTGTCCGCGAAGGTCAGGACCTTCATCGACATGCTCGTTGAGCACAGTGCCAGGCAGCAGAAGCTGATCAATCCGTATTCATGAGACACTTGCCTAATTCCTCATCCTGAGGAGCGCGTTCTTGCGCGCGTCTCGAAGGATGAAGGCCCGGCTGGTGGCCTCGCCCTTCGAGACGGCCGCTCCGCGGCCTCCTCAGGGTGAGGGGATAACATGTGTTCGCGTCAGCGCGGCGGGGGCAGGCGACCGAACACCTGCTCCAGCGCCATTCCAATCGCGAGCAGGCGGCGATCGCTGCCCGCCGGACCATCCAGCTCCATGCCGATCGGCAATTTGCTTGCGGCACCAAGCGCGATCGGAATCTGGATACCGGGAATACCGGCATTGCTCCCGGGATCGGTGTTCTGGATGAACAGGCCGAAATTCTCCAGACTACTGGAGTCCGGGTTGGAGGCAATCGCGACGCGCGGCGTGGTCGGGAAGGCGATGGCGTCCAGCCTGTTGACGGCAAATGCACTCGCGTAGAGTGCCTGAAGCGCCGGCCGTGCGGTACGGATCGCGCTGTCGTAGATCGGCTTGGCGTCGACCAGCGTGTTGTCGGGACCGGGCAGTTTGCGCGGGATCACCAGGCCGTCATAGGTGCCCTTTACATCCGGACTGGCGATGCCGCGCGCGAGCACCTCGATGGTGAGGCCGGTGCCGGTGTGCTTGAGATAGGCGACCATGTCGTCATAGGCCTCGTACAACGCGACCGGGAAGCCGACTTGGCCGTTGAGCTCAGCGAGCTGCGGCATCTCGATCTCGATCACGCTGACGCCCTGCGCTCCCATCCGCGCGATCGCCGCGTGGAAGGCGTCGTCAGTGTCGATATCGAGATTGACGAGCATCGTCCTCACGATGCCTATCCGCACCCCCGCGAGATCAGCTGGCACCACCGCATCGCCACCCGCGATGACGCGGTCGAGCAGCGCGACGTCGGCCATGGTCGCTGCCATCGGGCCGGCGGTATCGCGGGTGTGCGAGATCGGCGCGATGCCCGCTTGCGGATAGCGTCTGACGGTCGGGCGTAACGACGCGCATCCATTCAGCGCAGCCGGCACTCGGACCGAACCGCCGGTGTCGGTGCCGAGCCCGCCTGCGACGATCCGCGCGCCGATCGCGGCGCCCGTTCCGGACGAGGAGCCGCCGGCAATCAGCGCGCGATCATAGGCGTTGCGTACGCCGAACTCTGGGCCGGTCTTGAACGCCGTGTTGTAGCCGGAGATGCCGAAGGCGAGCTCGTGCATGCTGGTCTTGCCCATGATCACCGCGCCTGCGACCCGCAATTTTGTGACCACCGGCGCGTCGGCCTGCGGCACATAGTCTTTCAGCGCCGGCGTGCCCGCGCTACAGGGCAGTCCCGCGACCTCGATATTGTCCTTGATCACGATGGGAACGCCGCCGAGCGGCTTGTCCCTGTCGCCGTTCGCGTCGAATGCCGCAGCGGCCTTCAGGGCGCCGGCCTCGTCCAGGGTGACGAAGGCGTTGAGGTCGGCATCCGCCTTGGCGCGGGCCAGCGCTTCTGTCGTGAGCGCTTTGCTCGTCACTATTCCAGCGCGGAGGTCGGCTGCGGCCTGGGTCAGGGTCAACTGGTCGAAATCCATGATGCGTCACCCGAATGCAGGGCCATCATGACGGTGCCCTCTCGAGCCGTGAGGCTGGGGCTTCGTCGGCGTCGCGTCAACCGGTGGCCCGCACCTTTGGCGGCCGCAATGCGGTCAAATCCGCAAGCAGGCGTTCCACTTCGGCCCTCACCTTCGTAATAGCCGAAGCCTTCACCGGCCCGTAGCCGCGGATATCCATCGGGGCTCTGGCGACCGCGACAACATCAGAGAGGCGCTCGGCGTCGAGACCGTCGAGCATCCGATCGATCAACCCCTGGTACCAGGCGATCAGCTCCCGCTCCGTACGCCGTTCGGCCGTGTAGCCGAATGGATCGAGGGGCGTGCCGCGCAATCCCTTCAAGCGCGCGAGCACGGACAGCGGCACCTGGATCCACTGGCCGAAGGCGCGCTTGCGCGGACGGCCACGGGCATCGCGCTTGGACGGAAGCAAGGGCGGCGCGAGGTGATATTTGATGCTGAAGTCGCCGTCGAATTCTCGCTTCAATTCGTCGAGGAAGTCGCTCTGCATGTGCAGGCGCGCCACCTCGTATTCGTCCTTGTAGGCCATCAGTTTGAACAGGGCGCGCGCCACCGCTTCGGTCAGCGCCTCACTGCCCAGCGCCGCCTCCGCGTTGCGGACCTTCGTCACGAGCGTCCGGTAGCGCCTTGCATAAGCGGCATCCTGATAGGCGGTGAGGAATTCGGCGCGGCGGGTGATGAGTTGATCAAGCGTCTCGAATGTTGGAGTGCTGTCCGGCTTCGGTACCGAGTCCAGATCGGCGGCGGCGATCCGGCCCCAGGCAAGCGCCTGCTTGTTGCGTTCGACCGCCACGCCATTGAGCTCGATCGCGCGCAACAGCGCTTGTAGCGAGATCGGGACCAATCCATGCTGCCAGGCGAAGCCGAGCATGATGATGTTGGCATAGACGGCGTCGCCGAGCAGCCGTTCAGCGAGCTCGTTCGCATTGATGGTATCGAGATTATTCTCGCCAATGACCTGGCCGATCGCGCGCAGGCGGGCGGGCGAGGCGAGATCGGCGTCGCGGAAGCGGACGACGTCGCCGGTCGGCATCTCCGCCGTGTTGATCGCGGCGCGCGTGCCGCGGCGGTAGGTGCCGGACGCTTTTGGCGAGGAGCTCACCACGAGATCGCAGCCGATCAGCGCATCGGCCGCGCCCTGGTCGACGCGAACCTGATGCAATGAATCCGGGAAAGTTGCCAGACGGATATAGCTCAGCACAGGTCCGAATTTTTGCGCAAAGCCGGTGAAATCCAGCACCGAGACGCCGCGGCGTTCGAGATGCGCGGCCATGCCGATCAGGGCGCCGACGGTAATCACGCCGGTCCCGCCGACACCGGTCACGAGCAGGTCGTAGGGTCGATCGAGCGAGACGGGCGCAGGCAAGGGAAGCGTCGCCGCACGGCCGACCGCGTCGATCTGGCTAGCGGCCTTCTTCCGGCGCGTCGCACCCTCGACGGTGACGAAGCTCGGGCAGAAACCGTTGAGGCAGGAAAGGTCCTTGTTGCAGGCCGACAGATTGATCCGCCGCTTGCGGCCGAACGGCGTCTCCTTCGGCTCGACACTGAGGCAGTTGGATTCAACCGAGCAGTCGCCGCAACCCTCACAGACGAGATCGTTGATGTAGGCAAAGCGCTTGGGGTCGGCCATCTGTCCGCGCTTGCGCCGCCGTCGTTTTTCGGTGGCGCAGGTCTGCTGATAGATCAGGACCGATACCTCGGGGATGTCGCGTAGCTCGCGCTGTACGGCGTCCATTTCCTCGCGCGGGTGAATGGTCACGCCGATGGGCAGGTCCGCTAGTGAGAACTGCGAGGGGACGTCCGACACCAGCGCGATGCGCGTCACGCCTTCCGCGCGGACACTGTGCGCGATCGCATGCACGCTCACGGGGCCATCGACCGGCTGGCCGCCGGTCATGGCCACGGCATCGTTGAACAGGATCTTGTAGGTGATGTTAGCCTTTGCCGCGATCGCCTGCCGGATCGCCATCGAGCCGGAGTGATAATAGGTGCCTTCGCCGAGGTTCTGGAAGATATGCCTTTGGCCCGTGAATCGCGACGAGGCCGCCCAGTTCACGCCTTCGCCTCCCATCTGGATCAGCGACGAGGTCTCGCGGTCCATCCAGCTCGCCATGAAATGGCAGCCGATGCCGGCCAGCGCCTTCGAACCTTCAGGGACTTTCGTTGAAATGTTGTGCGGGCAGCCCGAGCAGAAATAGGGCGTGCGTGTCGCACCGGCGACGTTGATCGTTCGGGCCGCCTCCGGCAACAGCGCGGCGGCACGCGCGGCGAGATTGAGGCCCGGAAACATCGGATCGAGCCGGCGAGCGAGCACGCCAGCCAGCGCGCGCGGCGACAATTCGCCGATCCAGGAGATCAGCCGTGCGCCGGTCTCGTCGTGCTTGCCGACCATGCGCTCGGGCTTGCTGCCGGGATAGTCGTAGAAATACTCTTTAAACTGGCTCTCGATGATGCCGCGCTTTTCTTCGACCACGAGAATCTCGCGCTTGCCCTTCACGAATGCCATGGCGTCATGTAGCGCCAATGGCCAGACCATGCCGACCTTGTAAATGTCGATGCCGATGCTGCGGCACGCGGCTTCGTCGAGCCCTATCAGCCGCAGTGCTTCCATCAGGTCGAGATGCGCCTTGCCGGTGGTGACGATGCCGAAGGTGGCGTCGGCGACGTCGTAGATGTGGCGGTCGATCGGATTGGCTTTCGCAAAGGCGTAGACCGCGTGCTTCTTCGCCTCCAGCCGCTCCTCGATCTGCGGCCCCGGCAGATCGGGCCAGCGATAATGCAGCCCGCCCGGTGGCGGCGTGAAGTCCGGCGAGAGGAAGGCGCGCGGCGGGCGCAGCGCGACGGACGCGCCTGACTCCACGATCTCCGAGATCGCCTTGAAGCCGACCCACATGCCGGAGAAGCGGCTCAGCGCGTAGCCGTACTCGCCGAACGCGAGGTATTCGCCGATGCTGGCCGGATGCAGCGTCGGCATGAACCAGCTCATGAAGGCGACATCGGACTGGTGCGGCATCGAGGAGGAGACGCAGCCATGGTCGTCGCCGGCGATCACCAGCACGCCGCCATGCGGCGAGGAGCCGTAGGCGTTGCCGTGCTTGAGCGCATCGCCGGAGCGGTCGACGCCGGGTCCCTTACCGTACCAAAGTCCGAACACGCCATCGACCTCGCGGTCGGATTGCGTCTCGACCTGCTGCGAGCCGAGCACTGCGGTCGCCGCGAGGTCCTCGTTGACAGCTGGGAGGAATTCGATGCGGTCCCGCTTCAGGCGCCCGTTGATGCGCCAGAGCTCGAGATCGATGCCGCCGAGCGGCGAGCCACGATAGCCGGAGATGAAGCCGGCGGTGTTGAGGCCGCGCACACGATCGCGCCGCGCCTGGTCGAGTGCGATGCGGACGATCGCCTGCGTGCCCGTGAGGAAGACGCGGCCCTCCTCCCGGTCGTAGCGGTCGGAGAGCTCGTAGGTATCGAGTGACGGAATGGCGTCCATGGCGCACCTCGCGCGGCGTCCCTGCCGGATCGGCAAAGGTTAAGCCTGGGGCGCTGGTAGGTCTTACCTATTCATTCCGTCTTTAGCTGAAATCTGGTAGGATTTTGCGTGCCTGCGCGCCTTACGGTATAGTATGCCGAACTGAGGTGCCATCGTGATCGAAGACCAGGACGCGCGGATTCTTGGCCATCTCCAGAAGGACGGCCGCGCTACCAATCAGCAGCTTGCGGATGAGGTTGGCATGTCGACCTCGGCCTGCTGGCGGCGGGTGCGCGCGCTCGAGGAGACCGGCGTCATCCGGGGCTATGCGGCACTGGTCGCGCGAGAGCAGGCCGGCTTTGCAATGTCCGCCATCCTCCATGTCTCGCTGGAGCGGCACGACGCCAAATTCGTCGACGAATTTGTGGCCCGGGTAACGACGCGCCGCGAGGTGCTGGAGTGTTTTGCGACGACGGGTGACGCCGACTATCATTTGCGCGTCGTCGTGCAGGACATGGCCGCCTACAACAGGTTCCTCGACGACTTCATGTTTCGCATTCCCGGCATCCGCTACGTCCGCAGCAACGTGGTGCTGAAGGAGATCAAGACCAGCGTGGCGCTGCCGTTCTAGCCAGTCCGGTACACAAATGTTTCCCCTCATCCTGAGGGCTTGCGGAGCAAGCGTCTCGAAGGGCGAGGCCAAGAGCGGGGCCTTCATCCTTCGAGACGCGCGAAGACGCGCTCCTCAGGATGAGGGTCGGATAGTGCGCCGCGCAGCCGAGTGTACAGGCTACCGCTGCTCGCGCACGAATCGATTTCGCAGCGTGGCGATGCCGGTAATGTCGATCTCCACGACGTCGCCGTGCTTGATATCGGGCGAGGCGCCGTCGGTACCCATCCAGATCACGTCGCCGGGCCACAGCGTAAAATACTTGGTCAGCTCGATCAGGAACGGTACCACACCAAAAATCATGTCGTTGGTGCGGAAGCGGTTGGTCACTTTGCCGTTGACACGGACGACGGTCTGCATCTTGGCGAGATCGGCCTCGGTCTCGATCCACGGGCCCATCGGCTTGAACGTGTCGGCGTTCTTCGACCGCCACAGGCTGCGATCGGCCTTCTGCCAGCTGCGCTCGCTGACATCGTTGCCGATGGTGTAGCCGAACACGCAATCCATCGCGTTCTCCTCGGTGAGATGCTTCACCTTCTTGCCGATGACGACGACCAGCTCTCCCTCATAGTGGATCTTCTCCGTCGCAAAAGACGGGATTACAACCTCCTCGTCATGTGCGACCAGCGCGTTTTGGGCACGGTAGCCGATCTCCGGTCTGTCAGGGACGGCCGGCACCTCGCCGCGCTTGTCGGCGGCTTCCTTCAGGTGCTTCAGATAGTTCAGGCCGACGCAATAGAAGGTGCGCGGGATCAGCGGCAGCTCGATCTTCACTCGCGCTAAGGGAAACCTCTGCGAGGTGCGCTGCCATTCCCCAAAGGGATCGCCGTCGACAGCGATCGCCTGATCGCCTTCAACGATCCCCCATGACGTTTTGCCAGAGGCAGTGAATTTGAGCCAGCGCATGTCAGATCCCCTGCTATTCCGCGGCGTCGCGCGGCTGCACTTTCCAGGCGCCGGCCGCCGGCCGCTTCAGCCCGAGATTTTCCCGCAGCGTCTTGCCGCGATAGTCCTTCTGGAACAAGCCGCGGCGCTGCAATTCCGGCACGACATGGTGCACGAAATCGGCGTAGGAGCCGGGCACATAGGTCGCGGCGATGACGAAGCCGTCGCAGCCGCGTTCGACGAACATCTCTTCGAGCCTGTCTGCGATCTCCTTGGGCCCACCGACCATCGCGTCCTGAACCTGGCCGCGGCCGGAGAAGGTAACGAAGTCGCGCGCGCTTGGGTTGCTCTTGCCGGAGGTTTTCAGCACGCCGTCGCGGATGCCCAAAAGCCCCTGCATGTTCTTGAGCTCTTCCGTCGTCAGCGGCTCGTCGAGATCTTTCGAGGCGAAATCATAGTTGAGCGCTTCGGCGAGCAGAGACAGCGCGTCGATCTGGAGCGGCAGCTTGTTGATCAGCGCCATCTTGTCCTCGGCTTCGGACCTGGTCGCGGCGCAGACCGGCGTCGTCAGGTTGCAGAGGAACATCTGGTCGGGATCGCGACCGGCTTTGGCCGCCTCGTTGCGCACGGCCGCGTAGCCGTCCTTTGCTGCGGCGAGATTGCGCGCGGCGGTGAAAATCACCTCACCCCAGCGCCCGGCAAAGCGCTGGCCGCGGCCGGACGCGCCGGCCTGGATAATCACGGGATGGCCTTGGTCAGAGCGCGGCACCGTGAACGGTCCACGCGACTTGAAGGCCGGTCCGTTGTGATCGAGCCGCTTCACCTTGGCCGGATCGGCGAAACGGCCGCTCTTCTTGTCCATGATGAGCGCGCCGTCCTCCCAGGTGTCCCAGTGGCCGAGCACGACCTCCATGAATTCGTCGGCGCGGTCGTAGCGGGAGTCGTGCTCGGGATGGGAATCCTTGCCCATGTTGAGCGCCTCGCCGTCATTGAGGGAAGTGACGACGTTCCAGCCGGCCCGCCCGCCCGACATCAGGTCGAGCGTTGCGAAGCGCCGGGCGACGTCGAACGGCTCGTAATAGGTCGTTGAGCAGGTCGCCCCCAACCCGAGCATGTCGGTGACCAGTCCCATCGTGGTCAGCACGATCAGCGGGTCCATCTTAACGCAGCGGATGCCGTATTCGACGGTGTGGGCGTGATCGTTGCCATAGCGGTCCGGCATCGCCAGGCGATCGTCGAAGAAGGCCATGTGGAATTTGCCGGCCTCCAGGATGCGCGCGATCTCCTGATAGTAGTCCGCCGACATCGAATCGTCGCGCGAGTCCGGATGCCGCCAGGAGCTCGGCAAGTTGGTGCAGTTCTGTGCCTGGAGGAAGCCGACCAGTACCATTTGCCGCGTCATGCTGCTGTTCTCCAAATTCCGTCAGGCCAGATCGAGCATTGTGTCGAGCCTGTAATCGCGCGCCAGCGCGCGCAGCTTCTCCCAGGTCGCGTCCTCGATCTCGATGCCGTCGCGAAGCCGTTGCTGCTCGCGCAAGCCCTCGATTTCGCCGGGATAGAACACGCCCTTGCTGCCTTCGGACGGAGGAGCAGCGCCGCGCTAATGCGCGTGAGGCGGTCGGCCTTGACAATCGGCATGGCGCTTCCTCGGGTCATCGCCCTTGGCGGGCTCTGGTTGTTGGGGGCCATCGTCTCAAAGCACAGGTGCGATATCAATCTCCCGTAAACCAATACAGGGCTGCAAATTCGTAAAGAGAACGCGCCTTTGGTCGAACGCGCCATCCCGTACGGCAGGATTCCGGACAGTTTCGCGCCGGTTGTTCGCAGCTCGTTCACTTTGATTGACGGTTTGCGGGGACCAATAACGACCATTTAGGCCATCGCCTTCATAAAGCTACCCGGGAGAAAATGGCAGAAATGTCGGGGAGTTGAGATCGTGCAAACGCCCCTCGCGCGCACATTTGCAGCGTTGAGCGCCATCAATGAAGCGATCCTTTATGCGAAATCGCCGGACGAGCTGTACCAGAGGGTCTGCGACGCCGGGTTTTCGAGTGGGGACTTCATGGCAGTGGCCGTGTTCCTGGTGGAGCCGGACGGCCAGCGGCTACGGTTTGCGGCTGGCTGCGGCGACGACGTTGCGCGGTTGCGTGCGATCAAGATCACCACGGAGGCCGGTACGCCGGAAGGATCGGGCGTCGGCGGCGAAGCCTTTCGCAGCCGGAGGCTCTGCATCAGCAACGATTTCCTGAACGATCCGCGCTCGCTCGCGTGGCGCGAGGGCGCGTCGCGGGCTCATATCGGCGCCGCCGCGGCGCTGCCATTGTTGTGCAATGGTCAGAGCGTCGGCGTGCTGTACG
Source organism: Bradyrhizobium sp. 142 (assembly GCF_023074015.1). Classification (NCBI taxonomy): domain Bacteria; kingdom Pseudomonadati; phylum Pseudomonadota; class Alphaproteobacteria; order Hyphomicrobiales; family Nitrobacteraceae; genus Bradyrhizobium; species Bradyrhizobium sp. 142. The sequence continues at coordinate 77,263 of NZ_JADPKQ010000389.1, read as the reverse complement.
TGACGCGCAGCGAGGCCGGCTCGCTGAATGAGCAGATGGTGTCGCTGTTCGAGCGCATGTCGGCCAACATTACCTATGCGCTGGACAATTTCGCCCGCGAAACCGCGCGGCAGACCAGCGAGCGGGCGACCCGCCGGCTTAATCGCATGTTCGGCGCCATCAGCGCCACCAACGAAGCCATTCTCCGCGCCAAGACCGAGCAGGAGCTTTACCAGCTCGTGTGCGACGCCTCCGTGCATGGCGGCAAGTCACTGGCGACCATCGTCCTGCTTCGCGAGACGGATTCGCATTGGATGAGTCCGGTCGCTTCCACGGGACAGAACCTGGAGCTGGTCACCCAGTCACGCTATTCGATCGACCCTGAAAACCCCTACGGCAAGGGCATCTCCGGCGAGGTGTTCCGGACCCAGAAAGCCATCGTCGAGGAAGATCTCGCCAGCCGCATCCGGGGAACGCCTTGGGAGCAGGCCAATGTCAATACCGGCGTCGCCGCCTGCGTGGTAGCGCCTCTGATCAAGCGCGGCGAAAGCGTCGGCGTGCTCTTGTTCTTCGTCAGCAGGTCGTGGGCCAGGGACGAGGAGGTCGTCGCGCTGCTGGTGCGCATGGCGGAGAACGTCTCGTTCGCGATCGACAATTTCGACCGAGAGACCGAGAAGGCCAGGATCGCTGCGGAAGAAGAGCGTCTCGCGCGGATGTATGCCGCGCTCAGCGCCACCAACGAGGCGATCCTGCGGGCGCGCTCGCGCGCCGAACTATTTGATCTCGTCTGCGAGGCGACGGCGCAGGGCGCCAAGTTCACCTCGGCAACCATTGCGCTTGTCGACCATGGCGCCGAGCAGCTGCGCGTCGTCGCCTGCTACGGACCGAACGCGGATCAGGTCCGCATTTTCAAGTTTTCCACCTCGAACCAAGTGCCCGAAGGGCGGGGATTGACCGGCACCGCGTACCGCACGCGCCGGCCTGCCATAAGCAATGACGTGCTGGCAGACGACCGCATCAAGCCCTGGCAGGCCAGCGCCCGCCGCAACGGCATCGCGTCGTGCGCCGCGCTGCCTCTGTTCAACGGCGACAGGCTGGAAGGGGTATTCCTGTTCAATTCGCCGGAATGCGGAACGTTCACGCCCGAATTCGTCGAGCTGTTGCGCAAGCTCCAGGCCAACGTGGCCTTCGCGCTGGAAAATTTCGATCGCGCCGAGGAAAAAGCGCGGGCCGACAAGCAGCGTGACCGCCTGAGTGGCATGTTCGAGGCGCTGAGCGCGACCAACGAAGCCATCATGCGGGCCAAGACGCGCGAGGAGCTGTTCGATGTGGCGTGCCAGGCGGCCGTGCTCGGCGGCGTGTTTGCCTCGGCCACAATCGGCATCCTGGACGGCAAACGGGAGCTCGTCCGCGTTGTCGCAGTAAAGGGGCGCCTTCAGGAGCGAATGGTCGGACGTACCTGCTGTGTTTGCGCCGATCATCCCGAGGGTCAGGGAATTATAGAGACATCGCTGCGGACCCGCCGACCCAGTGTCATCAACGATTATCTGAACGATCCGCGATCGCTGCATTGGCATTCCAAGGCGACCGAGGATGGAACGCGGGCCGCTGCAAGCTTCCCGCTTCTGCGGGCCGGCCGGGAGCCGATCGGCATTCTGCTTTTCCTCGCCCCGGAAGCCGATACATTCACGCCCGATCTGGTCGAACTGCTCGGACGCCTGGCCGAAAACGTCTCGTTCGCACTCGACAATTTCGATCGTGCCGAGGAGAAGGCTCGCACCGAGACCCAGAAGGAGCGCCTGACGCGCATGTTCGCGGCGCTGAGCGCCACCAACGAGGCGATCATGCGGGCAAAGTCGCGCGCCGAGCTGTACGACCTCGTCTGCCTCGCCGCATCGAATGGCGCAAAATTCACCTCCACCACCATTGCGCTGGCCAAGGCGGACAGCGACCAGCTGGAAATCGTCGCCAGCGCCGGACCGTCGTCCGACACCACGCGCAACATTCGCCTCTCCACGGACCCCGAACGCCCCGAAGGACGTGGCATGAGCGGCACCGCGTTCCGAACGTGCCAGCCTTGCATCAGCAACGATTATCTCAACGACGACCGCGTCCGCGCCTTCCACGCCGTCGTCCGCGGCGACGGCGCGCGGTCGGGCGCGGCGTTCCCGCTGGTCGCGCACGACCAGGCGGTTGGCGTCATGATCTACATGTCAACCGAACCGGACACTTTTACGGGCGAGTTCGTCGAGCTGTTGCAGCGTCTCGCCGAAAACGTTTCCTTCGCGATGGAGAATTTCGATCGCGCCGACGAGAAGAACAAGGCGGACGAGCGGATCGAATACCTCGCCTCCTATGACAGCCTGACCAACTTGCCCAACCGCGAGACGTTCAACGCGTTGCTGCGAGGAGCGATCGAGACCGCGCAGCGCCAAGAGCTCCGCTTTGCACTGCTGTTCATCGATCTCGACCGCTTCAAAGTCATCAACGACTCGCTCGGCCACGAGGCTGGCGATCTACTACTGCTCGAAGTCGCCGACCGCCTGCGCAACGCCTTACGCGCAAGCGACGTGGTGGCGCGGCTCGGCGGCGACGAGTTCGTGGTGATCCTCGACCAGTGCGGCGAGGTCGACGACGTCCAGCGCATCGCGACCGAACTGCTGACGGTGCTGGGCAAACCCATGGAGCTTGCCGGCCACGAGTGTCACACCACCGCTTCGATCGGCATCGCGATGTATCCAGCCAACGGCGCCGACGCGCAGACGCTGACCAAGAACGCCGACATGGCGATGTATCTCGCCAAGGAAGACGGCAAGAACGGCTATCGCTTCTTCTCCAAGGAGGTGAAGACGCAGTCGATCGAGCGGCTGTCGCTTGAAAGCGCGCTGCGCCGGGCGCTGGAGCGCGAGCAGTTCTCGCTGAACTACCAGCCCAAGGTGGACATGGAGACGAGCCAGATCACCGGCGTCGAAGCGCTGCTGCGCTGGACGCATCCCGATCTCGGCAACATTTCGCCGGCGCAGTTCATCCCGCTTGCCGAGGAAACCGGCTTGATCGTGCCGATCGGCCGCTGGGTGGTGAAGGAAGCGTGCGCGCAGGCGATGGCCTGGCAGCGTCGCGGTCTGCTGCCTGTGTCGATGGCGGTCAACCTGTCGCCGCGGCAGTTTGCCGACGCGCATTTGTTGCAGGACGTCGATGAGGCGCTGGCTGCAAGCGGCATGTCGCCGGTGCTGCTCCAGTTAGAGGTCACCGAGAGCATGATGATGCGCAATGTCGGGCGCGCGCTGAAGGTGCTCGATGCGATCCAGAGCCGCGGCATTCGTCTCGCCATCGACGATTTCGGCACCGGCTATTCCTCGATGTCGCTGATGAAGCATTTCCCGATCGACACCATCAAGATCGACCGCTCCTTCGTGCGCGACCTGCCGCAGGATTCGGAGGACCAGGCGATTGCGCAGGCGATCATCAGCATGGGCAAGGCGCTCGGCATGACCGTGGTTGCCGAAGGCGTCGAGAACGCCGAGCAGGAGGCGTTCCTGCGCGCCCATGGTTGCGACGAGATGCAGGGCTTCCTGATCTCAAAGCCGCTGCCGGCGCGGCAGATGGCCGAGCTGCTGCGGCCGATCGTCCTTCCGCTCGCACCGCCGCTCCAGCCGGAGCCGGAGCCGGTCGCGGACGAGGCCGTGGCGTTACGGTTGGAACGCGCTGTCGTCTGACGGTTGCGGGTGCAGTTCGCGGACGTCCTCTTCCTTGATTTCCGCCTTGCGCGGAAAATCATCCGGCCAGGTCAGCGAGGTTTGTTCGGCGAACAGCGCGATAAGGGCATGCGCGCCATCGGCAAAGCTCGAGCCGTCGCCGAGGCCGAGCTCGGTACACCACGCGTGTCGCATCGGTTCGTGCACGTCGAACATCGCCATCGCCGGTCCCCACCACCAGGCCGGTGCCGGCGAGCGTTCGTCCTCCGGCACCGCGTGCCAGAGCACGAGCTCGTCCATCACGCGCTCGAATTGCAGGCTTGCGGCCTGATGCATTCGCTCCGTGCTCCCTGGGGCCACGCCTGAAATCAGGCGACGCGCCGACTCGATCTGTTTCGCTGTAAAAAATCGGCTCGCGCTATTGGTCGAACCAAGTGTGCCGCCTGCGTCGGCCGCCATACAAAAACGTGCGGCCGCCTGGAAAGTTGCCAACGCTGACTGTCACAGTCTCTTTAGCCGCTCAGGGTGCCGACCGGCAAGGCACAATAAGGGCGCCTAGTGCGGCGAGGGGCATCTCGGCGGCTCTCAGCGGTTGATGGGTCGGTTGCGGCTGAACAGCAGATAGAGCGCGCGTGGATTGGTGGTCAGATAGCGCCAGAACAGGCGGCGTGGCTCGAGCAAGGTACGCCAGGCCCACTCCAGTCCGATCTTCTGCATCCATTGTGGTGCGCGGGACCGGCTGCCCGAGAGGAAGTTGAACAGGCCGCCGGACGTCTTGATGACGCCGACATTGGTGAGAAGTGGCGTGAATTCCTCGACGAAGGCCTGCTCGCTGGGCACGCCAAGCGCGACCCAAAGATAGTCCGGTGCGAGTGCATTGATCTCCTCGACCTTGGCCCGCATGGCATCGCCGCGGAGATAGCCGTGGCTGTGCCCGACAATCTTGAGGTTCGGATACAGCTTCTGGACATTCGCGACCGCTGCTGCGTTCTCGTCCTCGCTGGCGCCAAGCATGTAGAAGGTGCGGCCGGCAGCTTCGGCTTTGCGCGCGACGACGTGAAATAGGTCCGTGGTTGCGACCCGCTCGGGCAGCGGAAACCAGGATTGCAGCTTGGAGGCCGCCACCAGCGGCTGGCCGTCGGCATTGATCAGGTCGGCAGCGCGGAACAGGCGCTCGGTCTGCGGCTCGGTCGAGCAGCGTCCCAGCACCTCGCCATTGGCCGAGGTCAGGAACAGTGGACGGCCGATGCGATGGCGCGGATCGGTCGCCTCGATCATGAAATCGGCGGTCGCTTCCAGGTCGAGCGTGGCCATGCGAAGTCCGCCGACGGTGACCCGTGGCACTTCGGCGGTCGCTGCCCGCCCCTCGATGTTGACGCGGCGCTCAAGCATATTGTCTGCCTCGCTGGCGCGTTTGGGTTGCGGGGGTGAGCTCGTCGAGCACGACGCCGACGAGCTTGCGCTCGGCGCCGCCGAGCGCGGCCAGGATCTCTTCCATGCTGTCGTTGATGTCGAGGCTGGTTGGCAGCACCGCGACGAGCGCGTCGACGCCATCGAGCAGCTTGCGGCCGGCGGCCGACAGCGGTATCGCCGGACCGTCGAGGATGATGAGGTCGTAGCCGCCAGCGGAACGCGCCTGCGCAATCGCCTTGCGGATGGCCTCCGTCGCCTTGCCGGCATCGCTCTCGGCAGCCGGGAGCACCGAGATGCCGTTGACGGTCTTGATCTCGCGCACGGCCTTGCTGCCGATCGAGAGCCAGCCGTACTTGCCCGGCTCACTCTTGGCCGGACGGTTGACCTTGTTGGAGAGCGTGTGCGCCTGGTGATCGGCGTCGATCATCAGCACGCGGGTGCCATCGCGCGCCGCCGCGAGCGCGAAGTTCAGCGCGCTCATGCTACGCCCGGTGGTTTCGTTGGCGCCGACGAGCGCGATGACCGGCATCGCCTTGCTCCCGGCGCGCCGGGTGACTGCGGCGCGCATGTCGCGCAAGGCGTTGAGCAGCGTCGTCAGCGGAAATCCGGGGCGCAGCGTCGGCCAATCCAGCCGGGTGAGATCGACGCTGCTGCCGGTGGCGAGAATGGCGCCGAGCGTGTGGATGACGTCGGCCTCCTGGAGGCGCGCGATCAGGGGCTTTTCCACCAGCGAAAGCGGCGCCGCAGCGGCCTCCAGCGGCGCGGCCTCCGGAGAATTCTTGGCAACTTCCGGAGTGCGCGCGTTCAGCGGCGGCCGCGAAACCTCCGGAGTTCGCGAAACCTCCAAAGCACGCTTGGTCTCCGGGGCTGGCGTGTGCTCGCGACGTGTTGGCGTGGGCACCGGCGAGGTCGCGCCGGCCAACAGGAGCTCGGCCGCGACGAACCAGCCTGAAGCAGCGAGCGCGCCAAAGATGAAGCCGATCATGGCGAACAGGCTCATCGCCGGCGGGAACGAACGCCGCTGCGGCACTGTGGCTTCGCCGATGACACGCGCCGCCGAGGTGTTCAGGCTTTCCTGCTCCTCGGTCTCGCGCGAGCGCTTGAGGAAGGATTGATAGACGTCGCGGCTGGCATCGGCCTCGCGCTCGAGCTCGCGCAGCCGCACGGCAGCCTGGCTGAGCTGGACGCTCTGCCGCTTCTGGGCCTCGAGCGCCCGGTTGAGCGAGGCCTCATAGTCGCGGGCGCGCGTCAGGTCGTTCTTGGCCGATTGGGCGAAGCGGTCGATCTCCTCGCCGATGGTGCGCTTGAGATCCTCGACCTGCTTCTCGGTCTGGCGCAGCGCCGGGTGACGCGGCCCGAGCTCGCCGGCCTGCTCCGCATATTTCTTGCGAGCATCGGCATATTGGGCGCGCAGGTTGGCGATCGTCGGCGATTGCAAGGCTTCGGGAATCGCGCCGGCATCCGCAGCCGTGCGCCGGCTTGCCTCGATCTGGTCGAGCCGCGCCTGCGCATCCATCGTCGCCGCGCGAGCCGCGGAAAGCCGCTGGTTGCTGGAGGAGAGCTGTTGATCGCTGATCAGCGCGTCCTGGGTGCCGACAAAATTATTCTGGGCCTTGTAGGTCGCGAGCGCGGTCTCGGCGTTGCGCAGCCGCTCGCGCAATTCCTTCAGGCGGCCGGACAGGTCGCTGGTGGCGCGCCGCGCCGCCAGAGCCTGTGAATTGCGGGAGTCCGAAAGATAGGTGCTGGTCAGCGTGTTGGCGAGCATCGCTGCTTTCGCCGGATCGGTCGACCAGACCTCGATGTCGACGATGAAGCTCTTGTCGCCCTTGCGGACCGTGATGTGCTTGTTTAGGGCGTCGAGCGCCGCAAGCTGCACGTCCTTTATTTCTGCAGCAGAGGGCGCGCGTGGTTGCAGGCCGATCAGGCCCAGCAGCGACGACATCAGGCTCCTGGCATCGCCGCCGCCGAATTCCGCATCATTCTCGAGATTGGCGTGCTGGATCACCTGCAACAGCACGCTGTTGGATGTGATCAGGCGGGCCTGGCTCTCCACCACCATGGACATGCCAGAGACGTCCTGCGCGCGAGGGGTGAGTTCGCGATCGACGAGCTGGAGTTCGCGCGGATCGACATAGAGCTGGGATGTGGCGGTGTAGCGCGGCGTGAGACTCTTGCCGATGGTGACGGCGAGCGCCGCGCCGAGCAGGGCGGCTGCCGCAATCGCGACCCTGCGCCGCCAAAGCAGGCTGGCGAGTTCCAGCACGTTGAAGCCGGTCGGCGAGCTCTGCTGAGGGGCCCCCGATCTGGCCCGATCTATCGGCTGGTTATAGTCAAGCATGATCCCCAGCTTCCATTCCAAGTGTCGTAGGCTGAGGGGTTACTCTTCGCTCTACCCCACGCACCCGGGATATAGGTGCCCAATCAACGCAATAGGGAAAATTAACCATACTCATTGAGGGACTATTCACCGAAATGGCAAACAAAGCGTTTAAGCGGCCGCCGCTTCCCGGCGCGTCGTCGTGACGCTCTCGATGCGTCGGTCCCTCAGAGATTAACGGTTCGTTACTGAACATGCGCGCCATCGTCAGCGCTTCCGCAGAATGACATGATAGTCGCCGCGGCGGACGTCGGTCCCGCGCGGGAGCAGGGCATTCATGAGTGCGGCGCCGGCATCGACGAGGGCGGCGAACAGCGGCTTGCGCTGGCGCATCTCGGGATAGCGCGGACTCTCGACCTCGCGGCGATAGATCATGTCGAGGCCATGGGCGGCGGCGAACGTTTCGAGCTTCGACAGCGTCACCAGCGGGTGGAAAAAGGTCGGAAACGGCGGTTCGCCGGGCAGGCCGGCATTCCTGATGCCGCGGATATTCCGATAGAACCAGACATGGAACCAGTGCGGCGAGTATTTGGTGACGACGCCCGAGAGCGAGTGCGGATTGGGCGCACCGATCAGGATCATCCCGCCGGGCTTGAGAGCATCGCGGAAGTTCAACAGCGCGGCCTCGACGTCGGGCAGATGCTCGATCACGTTGTAGCAGATCACCACATCGAAGGCTTCAGCGCCGAAGCGATGGGTCTGCACGTCGCCGAGGATTGCGTCGTCTGCGTAAGTGTTGTTGCGGACCTGGTCCTCGTCGATATCGACGACCGTGACGTGGCTGCGGCTTAGCACGTCCACGGGCAGGAAGCTGCATGAGCCGCCGCCGGCCTCGTAGATGGCGAGCCGGCCTCGCGGCAGTTCGCGGCGCAGCACCTCATGAATGGCGAGCAGGCTGTCGCGGGCTTCGCCGGGGACCATCTCGAGCAGCGCCTGGTTATGGGCGGGCTTGGCGCGAGTGGGGATCGCTGTCGCGAAATCGATCGTGGTTGGCTTGTTCATGTTTCTCGACCGCGCTTGTTCGATTCAAATTTACAGGGAAAATCCCCCGTGCCCGAAGAGCAAATCTGATGCCGGGTCTCTTCACCGGTCGCGTCGGGTTAATGCGCATATGCGTTAACTACGGCATCTTCCGCATTGCGCGATTGCCGGACGATGGACCGCGAATTGCAATATCACGCGCATCAGAGCTCATAGGAAAAACGAGCGAAAGCGGTTAAGCGCTTGATAATAGGCTTGCATGCTCGAGGATGTCGGCAAGAAGGCTCGTTTTGTCGCCGAAGCGGGTCGCTCATTTTGGGACGCATCTGTTGCACGTCGTTGTGCCGTTGCGGGACTGCTCGATGCACGCGATCGACGCAGGGTTTCTTCAACACATCTCGGGCATCTAGAACGCCATGACGCTGATCCCGACAGACCTGTCCGCCAACCGGATCTCGGACCTCGTGCGTGATCCCAACCGGGAGATCGCCGCGAGCTCGCGCGTCATCGACCTGTCGGTCGGCATCGTCGTCTGCATTCCCTGCTTTCGCCGGCCGCAGCATCTACGGCTAACGCTGGAGTCGCTTGCCAGCCAGCGTAGCCCGCGCTCCTTCGCGGTCGTCATGGTCGAGAACGACGCGGCAGAGCGCGAGAGCGCGCCGGTCGCTGCGGAATTCCTCGCTGCCGGCAAGCTCCAGGGCATCTGCCTGGTCGAGCAGCGTCAGGGCAATTGCCAGGCGATCAATGCCGCGTTCGAGACGGCGCAGGCGCTGTTTCCGGCCGCGACCCGCTTCCTGATGATCGACGACGACGAGATCGCCTCGCCCGACTGGCTCGAGCTGATGGTTCGCACCTGTGAGGCAACCGGCGCAGACGTGGTCGGCGGACCGGTGCTGCCGGTGTTCGACGACGACAGCCAGCCATGGCTCGCGCGTCACCCGGCCTTCTGTCCCGCCTATGATTACAGCGGCGCGGTACCTTTGATTTATGGCTGCGGCAATTGCCTGATCACGCGCGCGGTGTTCGAGCGGTTCGATCATCCCGCCTTCGATTTGCGCTTCAATTTCCTTGGCGGCGGCGACTGCGATTTCTTCGTGCGGTGCCGCGATGCCGGCATGAAATTCCACTGGACGGCGGAAGCCGTCATCGCCGAGACCGTACCGCAAAGCCGCACCAGCCTCGGCTGGATCATGAGGCGTGGTCTGCGCATCGGCGCGATCAATTATCGCGTGCAGTACAAGGCCGCGCCAAGCACGGCGGCGCGGGCGTGGGTGTTTGCGCAGATGCTCGGTCGGCTGCCGCTGTCGGTGGTTCGCGCGGCGCGCCTGCTGACATCGTCGAAAGCCGTCATCGCGATGCATCCCGTGATGGTCGCACTCGGCGCTGCGCTCGCGGCGTTCGGTGTCGAATCGAGGCCTTACGAAGCCTCGAAGATCGTGTCGTGACGCAGCGGACTAGATGCCAAAGCAGGCGAGGACGACCCTGGTCGCGGCGCGCGGCAGCGATATGGGCGACAGCCGGCCGACCATTCCGAGATAGGCGAAGGCGTCACGATATCTGCCGAAGCGGATCGCCTGCATCGCCGAATAGGTGACGAGATGAATCTCGGCGGCCCGGCGCAGCCCGGCTGCCGAGCCCACGGGAAGTCTCGCCAGGATCAGCCCGTCATCGAAGATACGCGCGATCGCCGGGAAGAAATCCTGCGGCGTCCGCACCGCCGCATTCATGGTGTTAGCCGTGTGCAGCCGATAGTCGAGCAGCAGCTTTGGTGCAAACTCGAACTCGCCGATCGCGGCGAGGCGGCACCAGCAATGCCAATCCTCGCAGTATCTGAGCGAGACGTCGAAGCCGCCGATGGCGCGGAAGGTCTCCGCACGTGCGAGCGCGATGCCGCCATTGACGATGAAGTTGCCGCTGGCGAGCCGTGCCAGCACGTCGCCGGACGGTTTGCGGCGTCCCTTGAGGAGGTCCCGCCGGCCGATCTGCCGTCCCTCGCTGTCGATCGTGTTGTAGTCGCCGTAGACGAGGACCGCGCGCGGAGCAGCGCGCGCCGCCGCGAGCAGCGTCGCCACCGCGCCGGGCCGCAGGCGGTCGTCGGCATCGAGGAAGAGCAGCCACTCGCCGCTCGCGTGCCGGGCGCCGAGATTGCGGGCCGCCGACACGCCGGCGGAGTCGTTAGTCATCAGGTGCAGCCGCGGGTCGCGGATGGCTCGGACGATTGCGGCGGTATCGTCGGTTGAGCCGTCATCCACGACGATCGCTTCGCTCACCTCGCCTTGTGCCAGTGCGCTGGCGAGGGTTTCGCCGACATAGGCCGCAACGTTCTTGGCGGGAATGACGACTGAGACTGACGCAACCGCGGTCACCGGCCGCGCGATTCGCGCGACTGTCGCTACGCGCCGGGCGGCCGATCCATCGAGTACCTCGTCGGCGGTGATCAAGCTGCAGCTCGTCTTTAATGATCTGTTAACCAGGGTGCATCTGCCGCGCTGGCAATTGCCAGCGAATGCGGCTTCGGCCGTTGCAGATCATACCCGCATGACGACCAAATCGGTGCTGCGAAGGCCCGCATCGTGCCGGTTTCGTAGAATAGCGTTAAGCCGGTGACATTAGGCCTGTGCGCGACTACGTCTGGACAATCTCGCGCAGGCACAGCAGGCGCTGCAATATTGCGAGATCTCGCCGAGCATCGTGCGGGAGCAGGCTGTATCGCGCAGCTCCGGCATCCTGGTTGACGGATGGTTAACGGGGGTCGGTTAAGACCTGAAGCTTCCCCGGCTTATCGAACCGGCCTTGAGCCATGGATCGCAGCGCCACTGACATGACCGACGTTGAGGCCCGATCGTTCGGCCACGTGCTGCGCGATGGGCTTGCGAAGCTGAATGTCGTGCAGGCGGCGCGCTGCCTTGTCGCGGTCGCCGCCCTGTTGCTGGTCCTGATTACGCTCGATCCCTTTCCGGACCTGCGCAGCGAGGCGGTCGCCAACGTCGTCGGCGGCCGGATGGCGCTGAACTACATCTCCTTTGGATTGCTGGCTGCGGTCGCGGTGCTATTCGCAATCACCAGCGATGCGCCGTCGCTGAAGACCCTGGTCACCCCGCTGCACCTCTGCTTCATCGGCTGGATGCTGGTCAACCTCGTCTTCTCCGAGAGCCAAGAGGTGTCGATCCAGCGGTTCGTGCTGGCGGCCAGCGTGACCTCGCTCGCCGTCTTGCTGCCGCTGCTGCCACCAACGCAGCGAAGCTTCAACCTGTGTCTTGGCGGTAGCGCGCTCGTGCTGCTGGTGCTGTGCTATCTTGGCGTCTTTCTCGCGCCGCAATACTCGATCCACACCGCGCTCGACATCACCGAGCCGCAGCTCGCGGGCGACTGGCGCGGCAGTTTCGGCCACAAGAACGTTGCTTCGCCCGTGATGACAATCCTGATCTATGTCGGCATCTATCTCTGCGCAGTCGGATCGTTCGTGATGGGCCCCGTGATCGCTGCGCTTGCCGGCATCTTCCTGATCTTCACCGGCGGCAAGACGTCGTCGGTGCTGTGCCTGACCATCTACGCCCTGGCGTCGCTCGTCTACGCCACGCGAAGCTTGTGGCTGAGGCGGATCGTCTGCTTCGCGCCGCTGATCGCAATGAACCTTCTGACGGTCGGCAGCGTCCTCAGTCCCGGCCTCGGCGCCATCACGCGGCTACTTCCAGTCGATCCCACCTTCACCGGCCGTTCCGAGATCTGGGAGTTCGCGCTCGCCGCCGTTGCCGAAAAGCCTGTCATCGGTCACGGCTATGCGGCGTTCTGGGACGGTGTGACCGAGCGGCAGACGGCTCAGGGCTCCGAATGGGCGGTGACCGCCGCGCATAGTCACAACTCTTACCTCGATCTTGCCGTCACCATCGGCCTGCCGGGGCTGGTCCTCGTCATCTTCATCTTCGTGCTCGCTCCGCTCAAGAATTTCCAGGCGGCCCATGCTCACAACCGCAGCGGCGCGCTGGGAAAACTATTCCTGACCGTGTGGCTGTTCGGCCTGTATTACGGGACGACCGAAACCTTCCTGCTCGAACGGCAGAATCCGATCTGGTTCATGTTCGCTCTCGCGGTAGCGGGGCTGCACTTCCTGGCCAGGTTCCAATGCGTCGATCAGATGGAACGGGATCGCTGACAGGTTGCCGCAGCCGCGCGTTTCATAGCGGCACATGAAGGGGCACATGAAGGACAGCGCGACTTAACGATAAGCAGCGACGCAACTTGTGGTCTGCGGCAAAGCATAATCTACCTGGAAAAGTTCAGTAATTGTACGCGGATGACCTTTCTCAGCCTCGAGCAACCAGATGATCGGGTGTCCAGCACGCGGAGAATCTCGGTCGATTTCACGCGTGACTGGCGACAGGCAGCGTCGCGCCTGAACGATGGCCATCGCACTGCGTTTCAGCATGGTTACTGGCTCAGCGCCTGGTACGAGGCGTTTGACGGTGTCGCGCCGCTGATCGCCGTGATCTCCAATGCCGCGACCGGCAAGGACATCGCGATGGTGCCGATGATCAGCCATATGCGGCGGGGCATTCGCGTCGTCGAGTTCGCCGATCTCGACGTCTCCGACAACAACGCGCCGATCCTTGCGTGCGACGGCACGTTCGATGCCGCCGATATGCCTGCAATCGGCCGGGCGCTGGTCGAAGGGCTGCGGGCCTTGCCGGACCGCTTCGATCTGTTGCGCCTGAAGAAGATGCCGGCCCATGTCGGCGGCAAGCCGAACCCGCTGGTGTCGCTCGGCCGTATCGGATCCTGCTCGCTCAACGGCAATATCGTGCTAGCGGGCGATGACTATGCGGATTATCAGGCGTCGATCAGGCGGTTGCAGCTGCCGCGGTGCTGGCGCGTCTTCAGCCGTCTTGGCAGCGCGCGGTTCGAGATCGCCGCCGATGCCGAGCGCGCGCGCGAATTTCTCGATGTGATGGACGTCCAGCAAGCAGAGCGGATGAGACAGCTCGGCTTTTGGTTCGTTCTGAACGACGATGCTCATGCCCGATTCTATCGTGAGGTGGCGTGCCAGGGTGTCGCCGAAGGCTATGCCGTCGTCTCAGCTCTGGTCTGCGACAAGGGGATCGTTGCCACCACGTTCGGTGTCAAATACGGCGCGACCTATTTCCTGTTGCGCATCAGTCATTCCGGCAAGACCTGGGCGAACTTCTCTCCCGGGCTGCTCGCGACCGAGCGCACCATGGCGGCGCTGCATGCGCAGGGCGTGCGCCGGTTCGATCTCAGCATCGGTAATCAGGACTACAAGCGCCGGCTCGGCGCCGGGCGGCTGCCGCTGACCGACGTCAGCGTCGCGCTGTCCTGGCGCGGCGTGCCTTACGCCTGGCGAGACCATGTCGCGCAGGGACTGCGCCGCCATCCAAGGCTCGCTGCGTTGGCGGCGCGCGCGATCGGCAAGGGGACGCGCTGACGTCTCCGGGGTTCAGGCGCCGTCGCTGTTACTCATCCTCTTGCGAGGTCGTCGCAAAGTCATCCAGCAACGCGCGGCCCTGCGGCCAATCGCCCAACCCGCTTGATGCGTTGATGTGGCCGAGCGCTCCGACCACCTTCAATCCGGACCGCCATTCGTCCGCGCGCCGCCGCGCAACCTCGAGCGTGCTGTAGGGATCGTCCGTGCTTGCGATGATCAGCGATGGGAATTGCAGCGGTCCTGTCGGAACGGACTTGAACGAGCCGGCTGCTGCGGGAAACCGGGCGCCGTCCGGGTCGGGGACAGATACCAGGAATGCTCCGGCAATCGTCGATCGGGTGCATGCCGCCCAATGCGCGACGAGCAGGCAAGCCAGGCTGTGCGCGACGAGGACGGGCGGTTTCGCGTAGCTCTCGACCGCTCGCTCCAGGGATTGCGTCCAGTCATCAAGCTCCGGCTCATCCCAGCTCGCCGGCTGAAATCGCGTGAAGCGCGTGTCCGCCTCTTCCCAAGCCGTCTGCCAGTGGGTGTCTCCGGAGCCTCCGATGCCGGGCAGAGTGATCATTTTGCGCATGCGTATCTCGTGATATCTGGGATGACGATGCAGTGTGATCGATCCGGGTCATGGATCACATGGCGAGTCATCGGCGGAAACGATCATTTGCCGATAATCTCAAGGTCGAATGGAGAAATTCGCTTGGATCGTTCAGGGAGCATAGACGGCAAGGATCTCAGGATCCTGGAGGCGCTCCAAGCGAATGCGCGTGTGCCTTTGTCCGAGCTTGGCCGTTCAGTGGGATTGTCCCAGCCGGCGGTCTCCGAGCGCGTCAAGCGCCTCGAGGAGGCCGGCATCATTGAAGGCTATGGCGCCAGGATCAACCCGCGAGCGCTGGGGCTCGGCCTGATGGCACTGATACGGCTGCGAACCTCGCACGAGCACATCAAGACCTGCCTGAAGAAGTTCGGTGAGATTCCTCACATCGTCGAAGTCCACCGGGTGACGGGCGAGGATTGCTTCGTGCTCAAGGTGCTCGTGCCGGCGCCGGAGGACTTGGAAACGATCGTGGACCGAATTGCTGGCTTTGGTGCCGTCACAACATCGCTCGTGCTGCGGAGCGAGCCGGTGCGGCCGATCGGTCGTGAACTCATCAAGAAGGCTGACTAGCCCAGGGCGATCGCGTCTCGGCGCGCAGGTTTCACGATCCGGTGCACCCGGCGCAGTGGAAGCGGCCGCGCGAGGCCCGGAACAGGCTGCGGCAGTACCAGCGCCGTGCCAGCGCCTGAGCTGGCCTGCGGATCATCTGCGCGATCAAGAGGATTTCGAAGGCCATACGCGTTGCTCCTGCAACGTTAGATGGGGCGGCATTCCCACAAGAGAATGCAGCCCAAATCGCATCAGCCATGCAGTCGATCGTGAAGTTTAACCGTGAAGCTTAGCCGTGAAGCTTAGCCATGAAGTTTAGCCATGAAGTTTAGCGATGTAGTTTTTTGGCGGTCTCGGCGATCGCGCGCCCCTGATAGCGCGCGCCGGCAAGCTCGTTGGCGCTGGGCTGGCGGCTGCCGTCGCCGCCGGTGATCGTGGTGGCGCCGTAGGGCGCGCCGCCGGTGACTTCGTCGAGATTCATCTGGCCGGCAAAGCCGTAGTTCATGCCGACCACGACCATGCCGAAATGCAAGAGGTTAGTGATGATCGAGAACAGCGTCGTCTCCTGGCCGCCATGCTGGGTCGCGCTCGCCGTGAAGGCGCCACCGACCTTGCCGTGCAGCGCGCCCTTGGCCCAGAGGCCGCCGGCCTGGTCGAGGAAGTTCGCCATCTGCGAGGCCATCCGGCCGAAACGGGTGCCGGTACCGACGATAATCGCGTCGTAGTTGGGGAGGTCTTCGATCTTGGCGATCGGTGCGGCCTGGTCGAGCTTGTAGTACGAGGCCTTGGCGACCTCAGGCGGAACGAGCTCGGGCACGCGCTTGATGTCGACGGTGGCGCCGGCCTCGCGCGCGCCCTCGGCAACCGCATTCGCCATCGCTTCGATGTGGCCATAGGCGGAATAATAGAGGACGAGAACTTTGGTCATGGATGGTCTCCGTTGTGTGGTCGAGTTGCTTGGTGATTGGATCGTCATGCCCGGGCTTGTCCCGGGCATCCACGTTCTTGTTTGCTTGTGGAGAAGCGTGGATGGCCGGGACAAGCCCGGCCATGACGGAAGCGCTTTACGCTGCGTCGACGAGCACGAGCTCGGAATCTTCCAGAGCCGTGATTTTCAGCCTGTCTTCGTCGCGGATCGCGGCGCCGTCGCGGGCGTTGACGCGCACGCCATTGATCTCGACCGCACCTGCCGCGGGCACGAGGTAGAGGTAACGCGACTTTTGTGGCTCGTACTCGGCGCTCTCGCCCGCCTTCAGCGTGGTCGCCAGTACGCGCGCGTCGGCGCGAATCGGCAGTGCGTCTCGGTCGTGCTCGTCGCCGCTCGCGATCGTGACGAACTTGCCGGAGCGGTCCGCCTTCGGGAACGGCTTCGAGCCCCAGGTCGGCTGGCCGCCGCGCGCTGCAGGCTCGATCCAGATCTGGAAGATTCGGGTCTTGGTCGGCTCGAGATTGTACTCGGAGTGGCGGATGCCGCTGCCGGCACTCATCACCTGCACGTCGCCGGCTTCGGTCCGGCCCTCGTTGCCGAGGCTGTCCTGATGGGTGATCGCGCCCTCGCGCACGTAAGTGATGATCTCCATATTGGCGTGGGGATGCGCGGGAAAGCCGCTGTTCGGCGCGATCTCGTCGTCGTTCCACACCCGCAAGGCGCCGTGACCCATATTGTTCGGGTCATAATGGCTGGCGAAGGAGAAATGATGCTTGGCCTTGAGCCAGCCGTGATCGGCGCCGCCGAGCTTTGCGAAAGGTCTGAGTTCGATCATCTGCGTAGTCCTTGTTTGAATGGGTGAGGCCTGGATCAGGCGCCAAAACCGCCGTCGACGTTGAGCACGGTGCCGGTGACGAAGGAGGCTTCCGGGCTCGCCAGGAAGACCACGCCGGCTGCGACTTCCTCGGGGCGGCCGAAGCGTTGGAGCGCATGCTGCTTGCGCTGGGTCTCGGCGAATTCGCCGCCGTCCTTCGGATTCATGTCGGTATCGATCGAGCCGGGCTGCACCACGTTGACGGTGATGCCGCGTGGGCCGAGGTCGCGAGCCGCGCCCTTGGTGTAGCCGACCACGGCCGCCTTGGTGGCGACGTAGTCGGCGAGCCCCGGGAACGAGGCACGGTCGGCTAGCATCGAGCCGACGGTGACGATGCGGCCGCCTTCACCCATCAGCTGCGAGGCGGTGCGGATCGCCGCGATCACGCCATGCACGTTGATCGCATCCTGGCGGGCGAGGGCTTCCGTGTCGGCGTTGGCATCGTCGATCGCGCCGCCTGCGGCGACGCCGGCATTGTTGACGAGGATGTCGAGATGGCCGAATTCATTTGCAACGTCCTTGACGAGTTGCGTCACGTCCTTGGCGGAGGCCTGGTCGGCCTTGAACGCGCGTGCCTTCACGCCCTTGGCCTTCAGTTCGGCAACGACGGCTTTCGCCTTTTCGGGGGATGCGACAAAGCTGATGGCGACATCCGCGCCTTCATCGGCGAGTGCGCGGGCAGAAGCCGCGCCGATGCCGCGCGAGCCGCCGGTGACGAGGGCAACCTTGCCTGAGAGCTTCTTGGTCATTGGATTTCTCCATTCCCTGGAATTGCGATTGCCCTTGGATAAGGCTCCGCCCGTGGTATAGAAATAGAAACTGTTGAAACGCATTGTTTCCTTAAATCGACCTATCGGACCGGCTCCCATGGCAAAACTCCCCGATTTCGAGGCGCTCGCGGTTTTCGCAAAAGTCGTGGAGTTACGGTCGTTTGCGGCGGCCGCCAGCGAGCTCGTGATGTCGAAAGCGACAGTGTCCAAGGCGGTGACCCGGCTGGAGGAGCGGCTCGGCGCCCGGCTGTTCAACCGCACCTCCCGCCGGCTCGCGCTGACCGATGCCGGGCACAAGCTCGCCGAACGCGCGACGCGTCTGCTCGCCGACGGCGAGGCGGCGGAGAACGAGGCGCTGGCGCAATCGGTGGCGCCGCGGGGGCTGGTGCGGCTCGCGGTGCCCATGACCTTCGGAGTGAAGGCCGTGGCGCCATTGCTGCCGGAGTTTTTCGAGGCCTATCCGGACGTCTCGGTCGATCTACACTTAAGCGATGCGACCGTCGATCTGATCGGCGAGGGCTTTGACATGGCGGTGCGGATTGCGCGGCTGCCGGATTCGTCGCTGATCGCGCGGCGGCTCTTCACCATGCCGCGCTACACGGTGGCCGCGCCGTCCTATCTCAAGCGTCACGGCCGGCCGACGCATCCGATGCATCTGGCCGAGCACAAATGCTTCGCCTACGCTTATCTCTCTACGCCGAATGTCTGGCACTACACCAATGCGGCCGGCGAGCAGGCCAGCGTACGTCCGGGTGGACAGCTTCGCGTCAATAATGGTGAAGCGGTGATGCCGGCTCTGATCGCGGGCCTCGGCATTGCCGAGCTCCCCGAATTCATCGTCGGCGAAGCGATCGCCTCCGGCCAGGTCGAAGTGATCCTGAAGGACTGGAAGCAGGCCGAAGGCGCCGTGCACCTGGTGACGCCGCCCGGCGGCCCGCGGCCTGCACGCGTCGAGGCGCTCGGCGATTTTCTCGCTGCGAAATTGCCCGGGACCTGCAAGCGGCGGACGCGCGGAATAGCAAGGACGTTATAGAGCGGGCGGCTTCTACACCTCGTCATTGCGAGCGCAGCGAAGCAGAATCCCTCCGCGGAGACACTCTGGATTGCTTCACTGCGCTCGCAATGACGGAATGCGACTACGACACCTTCATGCCATTGATCACGACAATCCGCAGGCTCGGCTTCGGCGTCTCTTCCAGCTGCGACTTCAGTTCGTGCACGCGCGGGTCGGTCGAGCGCCTCGCGCAAACTGCATATTGATGCACGGATTGCGCCAATGCACGCCGCGCTTCCGCCATTCGCGTCACTCCGGCTTCGAAAGCCGCAGCACGATCGCAGCGAGATTCACCAGCATCTCATCCAATGCGACGTCGATGGTCCCAAGTTTCCTCATCACTCACTCCCTGCAGAGGAAACGGTGGGATCAGGGATGCGTTCCGGGCCGCGGGCCGAACACGGCTAACACTTCGTAAAAGCGGCCCGCGGGCGCGAGACATCCTTGTCCGGGCCTTACGGCACGCGGAGATGTTTGCGGGCAGCGCCGGCATCAAATTGCTGCACGTGCCGTTCCGCGGCGCCAGTCCTGCGCTCACTGCGACCCTGAGTGGCACCGTGCAGGCGATCGCGGCGGCACCGGGCACGCTGAAGCCGCAGGTCGACGACGGCAAGCTTCGCGTGCTGGGCAATTGCGGTGCGCGGTGCATCGCGAGCTTTCCCGATGTCCCGACCTTTCGGGAGCTCGGCTACAAGGATGTCGAGATGTACATCTGGGCCGGCCTGTTCGCGCAGAGCGCGCTGCCGGCGCCGATCGCGAGCCGTCTGCGCGAGGCAATGGCGCAGGTAATGTCGAGCCCGGAGGTGCTCAGGGGCTTCGAGGCCTCGGGGAGTCTCGTGGCCTATCAGGACGCGCCGGTGTTTTCGCAATTTATCGCGACCGACAGCGCCCGCTTGATCGCGGCGGTGAAGAAGATCGGCAAGGTGGAATAGGTTCCTGCCGAGCTTTCACAATTTTTTGTTGGTCCAGAACCAGCTCGCGTCTCATTGATTGACGAGAATTCGAGAGAATCGAGAAGGATCGGTATATGCGAACAGAGCGGATCGCGCTGGGTGTGGCGCTTGCGATCGGCGGCATCGTGGCGCAGAGCGCGGCGTCCGCCGAAGAATACCGTGGCACGATGGAACAGCAGATGGCCTGCACACCGGATGTGTGGCGCCTGTGCAGCGACCAGATCCCGGATGTGAATCGTATCGTGGCCTGCTTGCAACAGAACACGCCGCAGCTCTCCAGTGGTTGCCGCGCGGTGTTCCAGTCCAACAACCAGGTGCAGCCACAGCCGCCGGTCCCGCGCAATCGCGCCGCGCCGCCCCCGCGCTACAACGCAGCGCCTCCGCCGCCCGCACCGCGGCCATATGATGAAGACGATTAGCCGACTTACGGCCTGATCTCGCAGACGTCGACCCATTCAGCCGCGGTCAGCTCGGCCATCCGCTCGGGCGTGATGCGCACGGCGCTGTGGGTCGAGCCTGCGGCCGGCACCACGACGTCGAACGCCTTCAGCGACACGTCGCAATAGATCGGCAGCTGCGTCTTCAGCCCGAACGGGCAGACGCCGCCGACCTCGTGGCCAGTGATCTCCGCGACCTCTTCCAGCCCGAGCATTTTCGGCTTGCCGCCGAATGCCGCCTTGACCTTCTTGTTGTCCATCCGCGAGGTGCCGGCGGCAACGATGAGAATGACGCGCTCGCCGATCCGCAACGACAGCGTCTTGGCGATCCGTCCGGGCTCGACGCCATAGGCTTCGGCGGCCAGCGCCACGGTCGCGGAGCTGATCGGGGATTCAATGACCGATATATCGGGGGCTTGCTCGGCGAAGAAATCGCGAACGGATTGCAGGCTCATTCTAAGCGGCTCATTCCAAACTCACGGGCGGGCGGCGATCTCGGGCAGCTCGGAGAGCGCGCGGACGCGATGGTCCTGCGCAAAACCGAGCTCATCCATCTGAGTGCGGATCGCCTTGAACAGGGTCAGCGGTGCCATGAGTTCGTTTTCGACGCAAGCCAGAGCCATCGCCTCCGGCGTGACACGCTCGATCCAGGCGACGTTCAATCCGAACGATTTCGCGCCGGCCACGTCCCAGGGATTGGAGGAGACGAACAGAACCTCCTCTGGTGCGGTGCCGAGCACTTCGCCGATCAGCGCATAGGCTTCGGGAGAGGGTTTGAAGATCTTTTTCGCATCGACGCTAATGGTCGCGTCGAGCAGGTGATCGAGGCCGCTGTTGCGTACGAGCGCATTCAGCATGTCCGGGCTGCCATTGGACAGAATGGCGAGCTTGCGCGGCTTCAGCGCTGCAAGCGTGCTTGCGGCATCCGGATAGAGATCGAGATGCAAATACTTCTCGATCACACGTTCGAAGGTCTCGCTCTCATAGGCGAGCCCAAGCACGCGCAGCGTATAGGCCAGCGAGTCACGCGTGACCGCGGTGAAGTCCTGGTAGCGCTGCATCAGCGAGCGCAACCATGTGTATTCGAGCTGCTTGATGCGCCAGATCTGCGTGACGATCTCGCCGTAGCCCGGAAACGCACCCTCGGTGATCTCCGCGACCGACTGGATGTCGTAGAGCGTGCCGTAGGCGTCGAAAACGACGGCTTTGATCATCACGTTGGTCCCTCGGTCAAATCCCCAAAAGCTTGCGCGCGTTGGCCTTGAGCACCTTCGGCCGGATCTCGTCGCGGATGTCGATCTTGGCAAAATCCGCGAGCCAGCGGTCCGGCGTGATCACGGGCCAGTCCGAGCCGAACAGCATCTTGTCCTGCAGAATCGAGTTGATATAGCGCACCAGGATCGGCGGGAAATATTTCGGCGACCAACCGGACAGGTCGATATAGACGTTCGGCTTGTGGGTGGCGACCGACAGCGCCTCCTCCTGCCAGGGGAAGGAGGGGTGGGCGAGGATGATCTTGAGATCGGGGAAATCCGCCGCCACGTCGTCCATGTACATGGGGTTGGAATATTTCAGCCGCATCCCCATGCCGCCGGGCATGCCGCTTCCGACGCCGGTCTGGCCGGTGTGGAACAGCGCGATCGCGCCGCCATTGTTGATCTCTTCATAGAGCGGATAGGCCATGCGGTCGTTGGCGTAGAAGCCCTGCATGGTCGGATGGAATTTGAAGCCGCGGACGCCGTATTCCTCGATCAGCTTGCGCGCCTCGCGCGCGCCGAGCTTGCCCTTGTGCGGATCGATCGAGACGAAGGGGATGAGGACGTCGAGATGGTCGGAGGCGACCTCAAGCATCTCGTAATTGTTGTAGCGGCGGAAGCCGGTCTCGCGCTCGGCATCGACCGGGAAGATCACCGCGGCGATGTTCTTGGAACGGTAATAGGCCGCGGTCTCCGGCACGGTCGGCGGGTGCTTGTTCGGCGATTTGAAATACTCCGCCATCTGCGCCTGGAAGTCGTCATAGCCGTCATCAGCATGGCAGCCGCAGGGCTCCTCGGCATGGGTATGGATGTCGATCGCCACAACGTCGTCGATGTTCGGCAGCTTCAGCTTCGGCATTGGTGTCCTCCCGACGGGTTGCCAAATTGATTATAGGATATAACGAAATTGGCAAGGCTTGGCTGACAAGGCTCGGCTGTCGCGAGCGGCGCGGTGGCGATGGGGCCGTTTCAGTCCTATCCCGAGGTTAATCGGCTGGGAGGGGGCCGTTTGCATTGACATGCGGTCCCGCCATGCCTTAGAAACCGCCCCGTCCCGGGCGGCCGTCCGCCGGCGGGGTACACCTCATTTTGCCACATTCGCGCGTGCCGAAACGGTAGTGCCGAACACGGCCTTTCGAACGTTCAGGATTCTGCCATGAAGGTCCGTAACTCGCTGAAATCACTGCGTGGCCGCCACCGCGCCAACCGCCTTGTCCGCCGCAAGGGCCGGGTCTACGTGATCAACAAGGTGCAGCGCCGCTTCAAGGCTCGCCAGGGCTGATTTCGGCCTGATCCCTGCCGGACGCCCAAGCGCGCCCCGCAAGGCCACGGTCTCACACGAGTTTGACGCCGTCCCTGCTTTGCAAGGGCGGCTTTACGCGTTTAGACTTTCACCATGACAGTAAGATTCCTATTCGCGCCTACCCTGTGCCTGGCCCTTGTCCTGGGAACCGCCGGCATTGCTCCGGCCCTGGCGCAGGTTGATCCGCCGGCCCCGCCTGGCAATCAGAAAAAGATCCCCGAGGCACCGGCCAAGCTTCCCAAGGTCGACCGCACCAAGAATCTGGATTTCCTGTTCGGCGCGCTGAAGGCCGCCCCTGACGAAGCCAGCGCCAAGCATGTCGAGGCGCGGATCTGGGCGATCTGGATCCACACCCCGAGCGACACCGCGGCGCTGCTGATGTCGCGGGCCAAGACGGCGGTCGACGCGCAGAAGATCGACGTCGCCATCAAGCTTCTGGATTCCGTCATCAAGCTGCGGCCCGATTATATCGAGGCCTGGAACCGGCGCGCGACCCTCTACTACATGCAGAACGACTATGGCCGCTCGCTGGCCGATATCCAGCAAGTGCTGGCCCGGGAACCGCGCCATTTCGGCGCGCTCGCAGGCCTCGGCATGATCATGCAGGAGGTCGGGGACGAGAAACGTGCACTCGAGGCCTACCGCAAGGCGCTCGCCGTCAATCCGCATCTCGACAAGATTCCCGACCAGGTCAAATCCCTGACCGAGAAGGTCGAAGGCCGCGACATCTAGCGTATAACTCGATCATCTTTCGATCGATTGCGACGCGCGGCGATTAACCACGATCGCATGCCTCGCGCTGCGGGGGCTATTGCGCGGGCAAGGCGAGGCCTAACTGCATGGCAGGAGCAAAGCCATGAAGCGTTTGATCTTTGCAGGTAGTTTGCTGTTGGCGTCGGGGACAGTGAGCCTCGCCGACGGGCTATTCTGGGTGGTCGGCAACCGTGCCACCGGCAAATGCAACATCGTGACCAGCAATCCCGTGATCGCGGGCGACGTCTGGTTCGGCGACGGTCCCTACAAATCAAGAGCCGATGCCAAGCTTGCCCGCTCGACCATCCGCGCCTGTCCCGCAGTCGGTCCTGACGACGAAAAGGACGAGGACGGCACGAATTAGTCGTCCGCGTTCTAATGCAGGACGCTGCTGCCGCGCTCGGTGAGGCCCTGATCGGCGGCTGCGGCGTAAGCCTTTGCGAGCTCCGCCTCGAGATGCTCGTTGATCAACAGCAGCGCCCGTACGGCTCCGCGCAGGTCGCCGCTACAGCTCGCGACGATCTCGTCGATGGCAGTGTCTTTCGATCTCAAGCTCATCAAAATCCTCCGGTTCAAACCAGGACAAATCCTGCCGGTCTTTCCCACATCCCCAGAAGGTTGCGAGGAGGATCGGCGCCCACCCGCGCCTAGATGGCAGAACCGACCGTGGCGATTATATGGAGGCCGCGATGACGACTGCATGAAGCTGGTCCGGGGCTTGCGCATCGCTGAGAACATCACTGATTTCATTGCGTTTTTGCGGATTGAGATTATGCACATATCCACAGCCGCAGCCCTTTCCGTGGAAACGCTGGAGCGAAACTGCCGTGTGACAAGGTCCGTAGCTGCCATGTGCCCTGGATTGTCCGGATTCTCTCCATGATCGTGATGTCAGTCGTGACCGCGCTGGTTTTGCTGGCGCTGGCCACGCAGGCCGGTGTCGTTGCCGTGCAACGCGCCTTTCCACCGCAGGGCCAGATGATCGAGGTTGACGGCGCGACGCTGCATGTCGTCGATCTCGGCCCGCGCGACGCAGGCCCGCCCATCGTGATGTTGCATGGCGCGAGCTCCAATCTCGAAGCGATGCGCCGCCCGCTCGGCGATCTCCTGGCCAAGAATCATCGTGTTATCCTGTTCGACCGTCCCGGCCATGGCTGGAGCACGCGGGCGCGACGGCAGGATTCGACGCCGCAGATCCAGGCGCGGATGATCGACGAGGCGCTTGGCAAGCTCGGGATCGCGCGCGCGATCGTGGTCGTGCATTCCTGGAGCGGGGCACTCGGGGCGCGGCTGGCGCTCGATCATCCGGATCGGGTCGCCGGCCTCGTGATGCTGGCGCCGGTCACGCATCCCTGGCGCGGCGGCGTTGGCCGCTACAACGAGATCATAGCAACGCCTGTGGTCGGTCCACTGCTCGCCTACACCGTCACCTTGCCGCTTGGATATTTCCTCGCCGAGCCCGGCGCGCGCGACGTGTTCCTGCCGCAGGTCATGCCGGACGGCTTCGTGAAGGACTCCGCGACGCCGCTGCTGCTGCGCCCGCGCGAGTTCATCGCCAATGCCTATGACCTGGTGACGCTGAAGGAATCGGTCGCCGCGCAAGTTGCGCGGTACGGCGAGATCACAGTGCCGGTCACGATCATCGCCGGCGAGCCGGACAAGACCGTGTCGACCAACATTCATGCCCGTCCGTTTGCAGCATTGGTGCGGAATGCAAAGCTGATCGTGCTGCCCGATCTCGGCCACATGGTGCAGATCGCGGAGCCGGATCTCGTGAAGACTGAAATCGAGACGATGATCGGCAAGATCGTCCCAGTGCAGGCGGCCGCCGATTAGCGGCCGCCTTGCTAGCGCTTACTGCTTGACCTTGCCGTCCTTGTCGAACTGCGAGACGTAGGCCCAAAGATTGTTGATCTCGGTCTCGTTCTTGATGCCGGCGAACGCCATCTTGGTGCCGGGGATCTTGGCTTTGGGATCCTTGATGTATTCCTTGAACACCGCCTCGTTCCAGGTGATGCCGGAATTCTTGTTCGCGTCGGAATAGTTGTAGTCCGGCGCAGTGCCGGACTTGCGGCCATCGAGGCCGTTGAGCTCGGGGCCGACCTTATTCTTGGCGCCTTCGCCAATTGCGTGGCAAGCCAGGCATTTGTTGAACGACGATTTGCCGGCCGCGACATCCTGCGCCATCGCAGTGGAGGTCGTGGCAGTCACGGTGAGGATCATCAGTGCGCCAAAAGTCAGTTTTTTCATCGGGTGCTCTTCGTCTCTTCCCTGGTGGGTCTAGCCTGGTCAGTCTCTTGCCGGACGGCAACCGTCGGGCCTGCCGCATTTGGCATGGCCCGCTCGGCTTGGACAAGCCACGAAACCATGACAGGTTTCACGATTTCCTACTTGTCCCAGAGCGAACTCGCCTGCAATCGTCGATCCGACTTTCGGATGGCCTACCCAAACCACCGCGGACGTGGTTGATTTGCCGCGACAAAATGGATCGTGCGGGGCGAGTCGGAAGGATATGCCAGGATGGATGTGCTATGGCCATCATGATGCCTGCCAGCGACCAGGCGGTGCTCGCGCGCCGTGCGGAGATCGTCGCCGCACTGCGCGCGATCGTGCCCGGCGAAGGCGTGATCGACAGCGCCGCGGAGATGCGGGCCTATGAATCCGACGGGCTGACCGCCTATCGGCAGCCGCCGATGGTCGTGGTGCTGCCGGATACGACTGAGCAGGTCTCGCTCGTCCTGAAATATTGTGCCGGGCAGAGCATCAAGGTGGTGCCGCGCGGCTCCGGGACGTCGCTGTCCGGCGGCGCGCTGCCGCTGGAAGACGGCGTGCTGCTGGGCCTCGGCAAGTTCAAGCGCATCCGCGAGATCGATTTCGACAATCGCGTCGTCGTCACCGAGCCCGGCGTCACTAACCTTGCCATCAGCCAGGCGGTCGCGCATGCCGGGTTCTACTACGCGCCCGATCCGTCCTCGCAAATCGCCTGCTCGATCGGCGGCAATGTCGCGGAAAATTCCGGCGGCGTGCACTGCCTGAAATACGGCATGACCACCAACAACGTGCTCGGCTGCGAGATCGTGCTGATGAGCGGCGAGATCCTGCGCATTGGCGGCAAGGGGTGCGAAAGTCCCGGCTACGATCTGATGGGCGTCATCACCGGCTCCGAAGGCCTGCTCGGCGTCATCACCGAGATCACGGTGCGCATCCTGCAAAAGCCGGAAACGGCGCGCGCGCTGATGGTCGGCTTTGCGCAAGTCGAAGCGGCCGGCGAATGCGTGGCGCGCATCATAGGCGCCGGCATCATTCCCGGCGGCATGGAGATGATGGACAAGCCCGCTATCCATGCCGCAGAAGCCTTCGTTCATGCCGGCTATCCGCTCGAAGTCGAGGCGCTGCTGATCATCGAGCTCGACGGCCCCAAGATCGAGGTCGACGAGCTGATCAGCCGCGTCGAGGCCATCGCCAATGGCTGTGGCTCGACCACCTGCCAGATCTCGACGTCGGAGGCGGAGCGCAATCTGTTCTGGGCGGGCCGCAAGGCGGCGTTTCCGGCCGTGGGCCGCATCTCACCGGACTATCTCTGCATGGACGGCACCATTCCCCGCGGCGCGCTGCCAAAGGCGCTGGCGCGCATCCGCGATCTGTCGGAAAAATACCAGCTCGGCTGCGCCAACGTGTTCCACGCCGGCGACGGCAATCTGCATCCGCTGATCCTCTACGATGCCAACAAGCCCGGCGAGATCGAGCGCGCCGAAGCCTTCGGCGCCGACATCCTGCGCGCCTGCGTCGAGTTCGGCGGCGTGCTCACCGGCGAGCATGGCGTCGGCATCGAGAAGCGCGACCTGATGCCGGAGATGTTCAGCGAAATCGACTTGAACCAGCAGCAGCGCCTCAAATGCGCCTTCGACGCGCAGGGCCTGCTCAACCCCGGAAAAGTGTTTCCGACGCTGCACCGCTGCGCCGAACTCGGCCGCATGCATGTGCACGCGGGCAAGCTGGCGTTTCCGGGTATTCCGCGGTTCTAGCCCGCAATGAGTGAATTCAGTGCCAACTATCATATACGCGTCGGCGAACGTGCCGATGCGCAAAAGGTGCTGCGCCAGGCGAAGGTCAGCGGCGTCGTCTTCGGACCGGCGAATGGATGGCTGAGCTTCGTTCCGTACGCCGGCTTGGCCAGCTATCGAAACGCGGGCGAAGCTCGTTTCGCTGATTATCTCGCGAAACAGACCGGCCTTCCCGTTCTGTATTATTGCTACGCCGACGACCATGGCTGGAGCTTCGCACTCGCGGACAAGGAGCGCCCCTTGGTCCAGTTCGGGTGCTGGTGGGACCCGCAGCCGGCAGTCGAGCGCGACCAATTCGATCCGCTCGCACTCGCTCCCTTTGTCGCAACGGAGGCGCTCGAGCCGCTGCTTCGTTCGTTCGACCACGAAGACGCGATGCGTGCGCAACCGGCATATCGCTTCGGCGAGTTGCTCGGTCTTCCCGCGTACCAGTGGCTGTCCCCCGATCTGGCCCAGAACGACACGCAGGACCTTCTCGATCGTGCCGGACGCAAGCTCGGTACCAAGCCGGCCAGCGCGGCGGTGCGGTTTCAGCTTCCTCCAAATCGAAAGATCACGTTCCCAAAACCCGGTCCCAGCGCACGCGAGGCTCTGAACCTCATCACCCCGTTCATGGCGCAATTCAAGCCGCCCTGGTGCCTGACGAGTGTGCACACTTACGGCTTCGCGGTCGCGGCGTTTGGCGGGCACAATGGCGCTACGGTGACAGCGGTGAGACAGTGCAGGCTGCCCTCCTGGAGGATGGCCGGCTGTTGTTCAGCGCAGATTCAGCACCGTCCTATGCGACCGACTATCTGATGAGAGCGATGCACTTGCCAGAGAAGTGGCTCGACAGCCCCGACATTACAGCAATTATGGCAAATCTAACCATTCCCAGCGGATTTGACGGGGGGCGCTCGGGAGCCATGACCCTCAGGTCGCTCAACGACCTTCCGCACCTTTGGGAAATCGTGGTTGTTGGCGAGCACCGCAAAGTCGGATCTTCCACGTCCTGGACCGTCTATGTCGACGCTGTTTCGGGAGAAGTCCTCGCCGAAGTTCACTCGACGGTCACGTTTTGGTTCGATCGCGCGTGAGAGGCGGCGATTGGCAGGAGACGCATCACCAGGAGTGACGCGGCGCCGAACGGCACGGCGAGGCTGCGCCGTTCGGCTTTCCTATGCCGCCCCGAGTCTACATCAGCGCATATTGCGTGCGTTCGCGCCTGGCGAGCAGGGGCAGGGCCTGGTCGGCGATATGGCTCCTAAAATGCACACTCTCCTGATGCGCCTTGAAGGCCGCTTCGTCGCGGAACAGCT
Organism: Bradyrhizobium sp. 142; assembly: GCF_023074015.1. Taxonomy (NCBI): domain Bacteria; kingdom Pseudomonadati; phylum Pseudomonadota; class Alphaproteobacteria; order Hyphomicrobiales; family Nitrobacteraceae; genus Bradyrhizobium; species Bradyrhizobium sp. 142. Next base: position 48,544 of record NZ_JADPKQ010000389.1, on the reverse strand, counting down.
CGTAGAACAGGAACTGCGCCGGATTGTCCTTGGCGCGGCTGATCAGGAACAGTTTTACGCCGGGCTCGCTCTGCGCGTGCGGGAGGAAGCTGCGCAGGATCTCGGCAACCCTGTCAGCCTCTTCGGCCTTGGCCTCCCATTGCGCCACGACCAGTAGGCCGCCGCCGCTGATCGCCTGATGGATGGCTCGCTGGTTCATTGCCTGCTCGTTCATGGTGACGCTCCGTTTGCGGGGAGAGGACAATTCGACCAATAACGAACTTTGTATGTGAATGATTCGATGATGATCGAAGTGAGAATGCGCCGCAGGCCTGTGCACCATGCCGGCCTCATGGCGGTGCAGCGCGAAAGCCTAGCTCTCGAGATGGGGACGCGAGGTTGCGCGCGAATTGATTTCCGCCGCGAATTTCGTTACCGCCTCTTCCGTGGATACGCTCAAAGTCAGAGACGCCAAAGACGTCGAAGAGGTGGTGCGCGCGGCGATTGCCAATGAGCAGCCGCTCGAGATCATCGGTCATGGCACCAAGCGCGGCATCGGCCATGCGATGGCGACGAACGCCGTACTCGACGTCTCGGCGCTGAGCGCGGTGACCTCCTATGAACCCAACGAGCTCATAGTCACGCTCCAGGCCGGCGCGCCCCTGGCCGACGTGCTGTCGCTGATCGATTCCAAGAATCAGCAATTCGCCTTCGAGCCGATGAACACGGCACCGCTGCTCGGCACGCCCGCGCTCGGAACCATCGGCGGCATGATCGCCGCGGGACTGGCCGGGCCGCGGCGCATCAAGGCGGGCGGCGCGCGCGACCATCTGCTCGGGGCGCACGCCGTCTCCGGTTTCGGCGACAGCTTCAAGACAGGCGGCAAGGTGGTGAAGAACGTCACCGGCTACGATCTCTGCAAGCTGCTGGCGGGCTCCTGGGGGACGCTGGCGGTCATGACCGAGGTCACGCTGAAGGTGATGCCGAAGCCGGAAGCCGAGCGGACGCTGCTGCTGCGCGGGCTCGACGATGCCGCGGCCAACAAGGCGATGACCGTGGCGCTCGGCTCGCCCTTCGACGTTTCCGCCGCCGCGCATCTGCCGAGATCGGCGTTGCGGGCCAGAACGGAAGGGCTCGGCGACATCGTCGGCGAGGGCGAGGCGCTGACCGTGCTGCGGCTCGAGGGGATCACGGCCTCCGCCGCCCATCGCGCCGGCTCGTTGCTCGAATTGCTGGCGCCGTTCGGAACCGCGACGCTGGTCGAGGATGCCGCGTCTTCGGCGCTATGGGCCACGATCCGCGATGTCCTGCCGTTCGCGGCCAGCGGCGCCCTGGGCGCCTGGCCGGTCTGGCGGATCGTCTGCCCGCCCGCGTCAGGCGCGGCGCTCGGCACGCAATTGGCGCGCGAGACCGGCGGCGAGTTGATCTACGATTGGGGCGGGGGCCTGATCTGGGCAGCGCTGCCGCCGAAAGATGATGCGCATGCTCCCGCCGTGCGTATGCGCGCGGGCGCCGTCGATGGGCACGCCGTGCTGGTCCGGGCGGCCGAGGACGTCAGGCACAGTGTCGATGTGTTCCATCCGCAAGCTCCGGGCATTGCCGCTCTGAGCGAGCGGGTCCGCGCCGGGTTCGATCCGAAGACCATCCTCAACCGGGGACGGCTGATGCGGAGCCCTGCGGCATGAAGACCGAATTTTCACTCGCGCAGCTCGCCGATCCCGACATCGCGGAAGCCGACAAGATCCTGCGCGCCTGTGTCCATTGCGGCTTCTGCACCGCAACCTGTCCAACCTATGTGCTGCTCGGCGACGAGCTCGATAGCCCGCGCGGCCGCATCTATCTGATCAAGGAGATGCTGGAGAAGGACCAGGCGCCGACGTCGGAGGTGGTGAAACACATCGATCGCTGCCTGTCGTGCCTTGCCTGCATGACGACCTGCCCCTCAGGGGTGAACTACATGCACCTCGTCGACCAGGCCCGGGTCAGGATCGAGCAGCGCTATCAGAGGCCGCTTGCCGAGCGGCTGCTGCGACAGGTGCTGGCATTCGTCCTGCCGGACCCGCAGCGCTTTCGCGCCAGCATGCGGCTGGCGCGGCTGGCCCGTCCGCTTGCCGTATTCCTGCCGACGCCGCGGCCGTCGGCCACGCCCGGCCTGATCGAGCGCATCAAGGCGATGCTGGCGTTGGCCCCGGGCCGCCTGCCGTCGCCGGGCCCTGCCGCGGGCAGCGTGTTCGCGGCGCTCGGCAAGAAGCGTGGCCGGGTCGCGCTGTTGCAAGGCTGCGCCCAGCAGGTCCTGGCGCCGCGTATCAACCAGGCCGCCATCAACCTGCTCACCCGCCACGGCATCGAGGTCGTGCTGGTCAAGGACGAGCAATGCTGCGGCGCGCTGACCCACCACCTCGGCAACGACCACGATGCGCTCGCCCGCGCCCGTGCCAACGTCGCGGCGTGGCGGGCAGAAGCGGCAGGCGAGGGCCTCGACGCCATCCTGGTAACGGCCTCCGGCTGCGGCACGATGATCAAGGATTACGGCTATCTGCTGCGCGAAGATCGCACGTTCGCAGCCGATGCAGCGCAGGTCTCCGCACTCGCCAAGGACATCACCGAATACGTCGCCGGACTGGGCCTCGCGCCGACGACGCGACAGGACAACATCGTCGTCGCCTATCACTCCGCTTGTTCGTTGCAGCACGGGCAGAAAATCACGACGCTTCCGAAAGAATTGCTTTCCAAGAATGGATTCGTGGTGAAAGATGTCCCGGAGAGCCATTTGTGTTGCGGTTCGGCGGGGACTTACAACATTCTCCAGCCCGACCTTGCGGGCAGGTTGCGCGATCGCAAGGTCGCCAACATCGCGAGCGTCAAGCCGGACATGATTGCCGCGGGCAATATCGGCTGCATGGTGCAGATTGCCAGCGGTACGTCAGTTCCGGTAGTGCACACGATTGAGCTTCTCGATTGGGCTACGGGCGGCTCGCGGCCGACATCGAATTCGTCGAGCGGCGCTGCGTCCGGCGGTGACGGCTGAAGGCGCCCGATCGACCATTGATTGGCGGCAACAGGAGGACCACGATGGCGAAAGCGAAGAAGAAGAAAAGCAAGAAGGCCAAAAAGGCGAAAAAGGTTGTAGCGGCGAAGAAGAAGACCGCGAAGAAGGCGACAAAGAAAGCCGCCAAGAAGGCCGCGAAAAAATCCGCAAGGAAGTCTGCAAAGAAATCGGCCAAGAAGGCTGCGCCGAAGAAGGCCGCCAAGAAGACTGCAAAGAAGGCGGCCAAGAAAGCCGCCAAGAAAGCGGCGCCCAAGAAGAGCGCGGCCAAAAAGAGCGCGGTCAGGGCGAGGCCTGCGCCGGCTCCAACGGAAGCTCCGGCTCCAGCTGCCTCGCCGGCACCGGAAACGAGTTGGGCGACGCCTTCGCCTGCTGGGGACCAAGCACCGGCCGAAGGGTAGGGCTAAGGCCCTCCCGCATCCTCCAACGACTGCGAACAGAAGGGCCGTAGCGACGACGCTGCGGCCTTTTTGCATCGTCGCCGGCGCCCCGAGTAGCCGCCATGTCCCGCCTCGTCTGATTCGTAGCGTGGGTGCTACAACCTTTCGGTTTCCGTACTATCACGGCCCTTCCTGCGCACTTCGCAATGCAAATAATGTGGTCGGGAAGCAACACACGCTGACAACCTTTCATGGAATCGTCAGAACGCCCAAAAAGTCGGCAGATGCCCGCGCTTTTTGCTTCACGGGGCGCCTCCTCCCATCCAGATTGCCGCAGTTACGCAATTTTGCGGTCAGGTCGTATGCCCCCGGGGGCTTCCGGGATCGACTGGGGTTTAAGAACCGGTGATGGGGATCGAAATGAAAAAAATGGCTTTGTTGGCAACGGCGCTGGCAATGGTGACGGGCTCGGCTTTCGCGGCAGACATGCATGTGAAGGCATTGAAGGCTCCGCCGCCGCCCGCCTTCGACCCCTGGGATATCGCCTTCGGCGGCGCGATCATGAGCGACTACATCTTCCGCGGTATCACCCAGTCGAATCACAAACCGTCGGTCGCGGCCTATTTCGAGCCGCGTTACAACGTCACCAAAGACCTCCAGCTCTATGTGGGCGTTGCCGGTGAGAGCATCTCCTTCCCCAACCGCGCTGCGGCCGAGATCGATATCTACGGCGGTATTCGCCCGACCTTCGGAGCGTTTGCCTTCGACATCGGTGTCTGGGGTTACCTGTATCCGGGCGGCACCTGCTATTTCGGCGCTCCCGGCATCGACAACGCCGGCGTGTTCCAGGGCGCTGAATGCGCCGAGAAGGCCTTGCTCAACACCAACGTGATCAAGAAGGACCTGAGCTTCTTCGAAGTCTACGGCAAGATGACTTATACGGTGAACGACAACTGGTCGTTCGGCGTGACCGAGTACTACACCCCGAGCTACCTGAACTCGGGCGCCTGGGGCAACTACGCTTCGATCACCGGCAAGTACATTGCGCCCAGCACGATCTTCGGTTCGAGCGGCGTCGGCATGTACGTCTCGGGTGAGTTCGGCCGTCAGTGGCTCGGCACCTCCGACAGTTTCTATGGCGTTCCGGCCTTCCCGAACGGCATCAAGTATGCTGACTACAACACCTGGAACATTGGCGTCGGTTTCACCTACAAGGTCATGACGCTGGACCTGCGCTACTCCGACACCGATCTGTCGAAGGGCGACTGCAACGCTTTCACCAGCGACTTCTCAGCCCGTGGCAACATCGCGGCCAACTTGGGCACGAATATTACCCCGATCAATCCGACCGGCGTCGGCTCCAATTGGTGCGGCGCGGCCGGTATCGCCAAGCTGTCCTTCGACCTGACGGCGATGAGCAACCTGAAGTAAGCTTCTCCCCGAGACGAATTGGGCAAGGGCGGCAGAGCGATCTGCCGCCCTTTTGCTTTGGCGGCATTGCCGGAATTTGCAATGTGAGCTTGCCGGCGCTTCTTCGGGCCCGTCGAACGTAGCAATCGAATATGGCGCGCGTGGCCGCATCGTCATGGCCGGGCTTGACCCGGCCATCCACGTCTATCCCCGAGGAAGAGAAGAACGTGGATGCCCGGGACAAGCCCGGGCATGACGAGTTTGAGGGCTGCTGTTTGCCAGGCGGGCCGAACCGGTAGCCATCACGCCGTGCTCAGCGCACCCCATTCGGCTCGGCGCGGGCCAGCTTGCCGGCGTCGCTGAGGACGTGGATCTCGCCATACTTCGCCATCGTCATCTTGCGGGTGTGGAAGGCGTCGAGCGTCGAGCGGTGGCCGATCGAGACGATAGTGGCCCGCGGCAGCTTCTCTGCCAGGAGCCGGTACAGCCGGGCCTCGGACGGTTCGTCCAGCGAGGCGGTGGCCTCGTCCAGGAATAGATAGTCGGGCCCATGCAGCAGCGCGCGGGCAAGCCCCAGGCGCTGCTGCTCACCGAGCGACAGCATCCGATTCCAATGGCCGTCCTCCTCGAGCCGTTCGGCGAGGTCGGGCAGCCCGACCGCGACGAGGGCGTCTCGGACCTGCGTCGTTTCGAACGCGCCGGGTGCTGCGGGATAGACCACGGCGTCCCGCAGCACACCGACCGGGAAATATGGCCGCTGCGGCAGCATCATCAGCTTCGCCTTCTCGGGAATGACGATAGTGCCGGTGCCAAACGGCCAGATGCCGGCAATGGCGCGGAACAGCGTCGACTTGCCTGAGCCCGACGGCCCCGTGACGAGCACCCGCTCCGGGGCATGGATGGCGAATGCGTCCGCGGCGACCAATGGCGCCCCATTCGGCAGGTTCACGCGGAGTTGCTCGAGGCCGATCGCGCGGCTGCCGCCCGCTGCCTTGATGCCGATCGTCGGCTCGTATTCAGCGAGCCTGCTGGTCGAGCGCACTGACATCTCGAATCCGTCGAGACGGGCAACCACGGCGCGCCATTCGGCAATCGAGCGATAGGCCGTCACGAAGAACGACAATGCGCGCTGCACGCTGCCGAAAGCCGAGCCGGTCTGCATCATATCGCCGAGCTGAATCCGCTTGGCGAAATAGGCCGGCGCCACCAGCGCATAGGGAACGATCACGGCAGCCTGGCTGTAACTCGCCGTGAATGCTGTGAGGCGCTTGGTCCGGCCCATGATCGCGTACCAGTTGCCGACGACGCGGCCGAACCGGTCCAGCAGGCGCCCACGCTCGGCGTTTTCGCCGTTCAAGAGCGCAATCTGCTCGGAATTCTCCCGCACGCGGACGAGGTTGAAGCGGAAGTCCGCTTCATAGCGCTGCTGCTCGAAATTGAGATTGACCAGCGGCGCGCCGATCAAATGCGTCAGGGCGGTGCCGAAGATCGCGTAGATCAGCGCACCCCAGCACAGATAGCCGGGAATCACGACATCGGCCCCGAAAATGTGCATGGGCGCGGCATTGGAGAGGCCCCAGAGGATGATGACGAAGGAGAACAGCGTCACGATCGACGAGAGCAGGCCCAGGCCGATGGTCAGGGTCTGTTCGACGAAATTCTTGACGTCCTCGGTGATGCGCTGGTCCGGGTTGTCCGCCGCATCGCCCTTGAGCTGCATCCGGTAGTGCGTGGCGTCCTCAAGCCATTCGCCGAGATAATGGCGGGTCAACCATTGCCGCCACCGGATCTGGAGCCATTGGTTCAGGTAGAGCTGATAGACCGCCAGCGCGACGAAGCTGGCGGCGAGGATGACGAAGAACCAGACTTCGCTGACGAACCTGTCCCAGTCGTAGGCCTGGAGCGCGGTGTAGAACCGGTTCTGCCACTGGTTAAAGAGGACGTCGATCGCGACCAGCGACAGCTCGATCGCGATCACCGCGGCCAGCAGGCCGCCGCCGGCCCATTTGTCCTCCGATCGGAAATAGGGGATGGCGATTCGCCAAACGGTCGCGAGCGTCGCGCGGATGTTCTTCACGGATGGGGATCTCCTGCGGGGTATGCGCAAATGCCTGGAGCCAGACGGTTAAGACAACGGCGGCAATGAGTGCGCTTAGACTAAAGTCGCAAATTCCGCAATTTGCGTTGGCTTGTCGCAGCTTGCAACCCTAGCATGGGGTTTAACGGCGCGGGGCGGGGGCCTTCGGGATTTCGCGAGCTTGTGAGCGGGCGGGAACCGCCGCATTCGCGAGGAATTCGTGTCCGACTCGGGGGTTATCGCTTCAGCGTCAAGCAGGATCGGCTGTCCACGCTGGCCGCCTGCCGCACACATGCGTGGGGGAGGAAGACCATGTGGAATCAAGTCTATGACCCGGTGCACAGCCCCGTGCTGTCGACAATTGCAGCGGCAATACCCGTCGTCACGCTGCTGGTCCTGATTGCAAGCGGTCGCGTCAAGGCGCACATCGCGGCGGTCATTGCCGTGATCGTGACCAACCTGATCGCGATCTACATCTTCACCATGCCGGCGAACATGTCGATCCGGGCCTCGCTGCTCGGCATCGTCACCGGGTTCTTCCCGATCGGCTGGATCGTCCTCAACGTTATCTTCCTCTATCAGGTGACGGTGACAACCGGACGCTTCGAGCTCCTGAAGCGCGCGGTCGGCGGCGTCACCGAGGACCGGCGGCTACAATTGTTGCTGATTGCCTTCTCGTTCGGTGCCTTTTTTGAGGGGGCTTCCGGCTTCGGAACGCCGGTCGCCATTACCGGTGCGGTGCTGATCGGGCTCGGCTTCTCGCCGCTCGCGGCCTCCGGCCTCTCGCTGATCGCCAACACCGCGCCGGTCGCCTATGGCGCGCTCGGCACGCCGATCCAGGGCCTTGCCTCGGTCACCGGACTCGATCCCTATATCCTCGGCGCGATGGTCGGACGGCAATTGCCGTTCTTCTCGCTGATCGTGCCGTTCTGGGTGGTGTGGGCGTTCGCCGGCTGGAAGGGCATGAAGGACGTCTGGCCGGCGATTCTCGTCACCGGCGTATCGTTCGCAATCCCGCAATTCGTGATCTCCAACTACATCAACCCCTGGATCGTCGACATCGGGGCGTCGCTGATCTCGATGGGCGCGCTCATCCTGTTCCTGAAGGTGTGGCAGCCCAGGCAGCTCTGGTTGTCGCCGGCGCTGCGCGGCCGCGACGAATCGGTCTCGCATATGGGTACGACAGCGCCGCTCGACAAAACTCCGCTGACGCAGGCCGAGCTGTGGAGTGCGCTGCTGCCGTGGATCATCGTCTGCATCGTGATGCTGATCTGGGGCAACGGTGCTTTCAAGACTTGGGCGAATTCGATCTTTACGTGGAACTACGCCGTTCCCGAGCTGCATCAGATGATCAACAAGATGCCTCCGGTCGCGCCCAAGCCGACGCCCGAAGGCGCGGTGTTCGCGTTCACCTATCTTTCCTTCACAGGCACGGGCATGCTGCTCGCGGCGATCATCTCCGGCTTCCTGATGGGCGTCGGGCCCGGCCGCCTGCTCGTCGAATATGGCCGCACTGTCCGGCTGTGCGCGATCTCGCTGATCACGATCTCCGCGATGCTCGCGATCGGCACGCTGACCCGCCTCTCCGGCGTTGACGCGACGCTGGGTCTCGCCTTCGCCGCGACCGGCGTGCTCTATCCCTTCTTCGGCACCTTGCTCGGCTGGTTGGGCGTTGCGTTGACCGGATCGGACACCGCATCGAACATCCTGTTCGGCAACCTCCAGAAGATCACCTCGCAGCAGATCGGCCTGTCGCCGATTCTGATGGCTGCGGCGAACTCCTCCGGTGGCGTGATGGGCAAGATGATCGACGCGCAATCGATCGTTGTCGCCTCCACCGCTACCAGATGGTACGGGCACGAGGGCTCGATCCTGCGCTATGTGTTCTGGCATTCGATCGTGCTGGCCTGCCTCGTCGGCGTGCTGGTGACGTTGCAGGCCTATGTCTGGCCGTTCACGGCGATGGTGCTGAAGTAGCAGTCCACGCCCGGCTTCCCCGCAAATCCCCGCGGAGTTTCCGCGGGGATTTTTGTACGCGGGCGAACCTTCTCATGGTCGCCGCCGTCTTGTAAAAGGTGCGGCAACTCAGGTCAGTCGAGAGGTCTTATGGTTTCGCTCAAGCAGATGGCGTGTGCGGCGGTCGCGGTGCTCGCGATGTCCGCCGTCGCGCGTGCGGAAGATGGCTTCCCCTTCGGCACCGAGATGACGCTGGAGGCGCTGCCGCAGCCCGGCTCGAAGCGGATCCCGAACATCGAGATCGGCGACAATGGCGAGGTGGCGCTGGAGCTCTGGTGCAAGGGCGGCAAGGGCCAGTTTTCCGTTGCCGGCAACACCGTGATCTTCGTCCCCGGCCAGATCCAGGACCGGTCCTGCCCGCCTGCGCGGGCGCAGGCCGACGACGATCTCGTCACGGCGCTCGGCAGCGTCGAGACCTGGAAGCGCCAGGGCGACGTGTTGACGCTTCTCGGCCCCAAGCCGCTGCGCTTCCGCGTCAACGGGAATTGAGGCGTCGCTGTCATTCCCCGCGAAGGCGGGGAATCCAGTACGCCGCGGCCCATCGATCCGCCACGGCTGTCTCGGAGTACTGGATCGCCCGGTCAAGCCGGACGATGACAGAGAGTTGATGCGCGAGTCATGTCACTTCCACACCGACTTGTCGGCGTCCCAGCGCTGGCCCTTGAGCTCTTTGACGAGCGCCTCGACCGAGCCGTTGTCGTCGGGCTGATCGCCTTCCTCATCGGCTGTGGCTTCGTCCGACAGGTTGAGCTTGGCGCCGCTGCTCTCGTCGGCCGTCGTGGTCGAGGGGCTGCCGATCCAGAGCATCAGCCGGTCGGTCGTGCCCGGTTTGTCGGGCGAGACGAGGCCGGCGACCTCGATTGTGTCGGTGAGCTCGAGCGCCGGGAAATCCTGGTTCGGCCGCTTGAAGACCAGCTTGAGCTTGCCGGTGGCCGGGTTGAAGCTTTGCGAGACCGGCTTGGCCGCGAGCGTCCTGCCGAGCACGTTTGCGACAACGGCCGCGAGCTTGTCACGGTTGATCTTGTCGCCGTCGCGCCAGTCGGCGGCGGGGATGCGGATGGTGCGGTCCATCTCGGTCATGCCTGCGGTCCAGCCCGCGGCGGTGACGCCCGGCATCGCCTTGAATTTTGCGAGCAGCGCGCCGGCGCGCTCCGGATCGACCGACATGTTGATGGTCTGCTCGCCGGCGCGCAGCGCATCGCAGCCGACGTTGAGGCTTGCCAGTGTCACCTCGACATCCTGGCCCTTCAGGCTCTTCAGGAAGTCGGTCGCAGCATCCAGCTTGACCTTGACCGCGATCGCTTCCGGCGAGACGTCGGTGAAATCCTTCGGTTGCGGCGTGATGCCATCGTCGGAGGTCTGATTGTCCAGAAATTCCCTCTCGCTGAGATCGGAATTGTCGGACGAGGTGACCTCGGTCACGGCTTGGCCGATGCCGATCTGACCACGGAATTCGAAGGTGTCCCCGGTCGGCTTGCGCAAGAGCTTGACGGTGACCGGCGCCTTCTCACTGATGCTCTGCGTCGTGCCCGTCAACGTCTGGCCCGCGACCTGGAGGTTGACGACGAAACGGTCCTTGCGGTCGGAAGTTTTTGCGACGGGATAGCAGACGTCGAGCACCGCTGAGGTGACCGTCTTGCCCTGCCGCGTTTCCTTCAGGATCACGTCGGCATTGCCGTCCATCAGCCCGTCGATCGAGGTGAAATAGCGCGTCTCGACGCCGCCCGGGGCGGTGGCCTTCGGAGAGAGCTTCATCTGGGCGGATGCGGGACCCAGCGACGTCGCGAGCAGAGCCGCCATAAGAGCCGTCGAACAAACCAGGAGCGCGCGCATCGATAGGTCCTCAAAGTCAGAATCGGCGCCACCGTAGTGGGTTTTGGCCGCCGGTTGAATCGGAAAGCGCGGGTCATGGTCGGCAAAAAAGAAGGCCGCCCGGAGGCGGCCTTCGCATGATTGTAATGGAGGGGATGGGCTTTAGAAGCCGCCCATGCCGCCGCCGGCGGGCATCGCGGACGCAGCTTCCTTCTTCGGCGTTTCGGCGACCATCGCCTCGGTGGTCACCAGCAGGCCGGCGATCGAGGCGGCGTCCTGGAGCGCGGTGCGCACGACCTTGGCGGGGTCGATGATGCCCTTCGCGACCATGTCGACATAGTCTTCGTTCTGGGCGTCGAAGCCGAAGGTCTCGGACTTGTTCTCCAGGATCTTGCCGACGACGATGGAGCCTTCGAGGCCCGCGTTCTCGGAGATCTGGCGGACCGGGGCTTCCAGCGCCTTCAGCACGATGTTGATGCCGGCCTGGACGTCGGCATTGGCGTTGGTGAGACGGCCCACCGCCTTCTTGGCACGCAGCAGGGCGACGCCGCCGCCGGGGACGATGCCCTCCTGCACCGCGGCGCGGGTGGCGTTGAGCGCGTCCTCGACGCGGTCCTTCTTCTCCTTGACCTCGATCTCGGTCGCACCGCCGACGCGGATCACCGCGACGCCGCCGGCGAGCTTGGCGAGACGCTCCTGGAGCTTCTCACGGTCGTAGTCCGAGGTGGTTTCCTCGATCTGCGCCTTGATCTGGCCGACGCGGGCCTCGATGTCGGGCTTCTTGCCGGCGCCCTTGACGATGGTGGTGTTCTCCTTGTCGATCACCACCTTGCCCGCGCGTCCAAGCATCTTCACCGTGACGTTCTCGAGCTTCATGCCGAGCTCTTCCGAGATCAGCTGGCCGCCGGTCAGGATCGCGAGGTCCTCCAGCATGGCCTTGCGGCGATCGCCGAAGCCTGGCGCCTTGACGGCGGCAACCTTGAGGCCGCCGCGCAGGCGGTTGACGACCAGGGTGGCCAGCGCCTCGCCCTCGACGTCGTCGGCGATGATGACGAGCGGCTTGCCCGACTGCACCACGGCTTCCAGCACCGGCAGCATGGCCTGCAGGCCGGACAGCTTCTTCTCGTGCAGGAGGATGTAGGCGTCCTCGAACTCGGCGGTCATCTTCTCGGCATTGGTCACGAAATAGGGCGACAGATAGCCGCGGTCGAACTTCATGCCTTCGACGATGTCGACCTCGGTATCGAGCGACTTGTTCTCCTCGACGGTGATGACGCCCTCGTTGCCGACCTTCTGCATCGCCTGGGCGATCATCTTGCCAATGGCGGCATCGCCGTTGGCGGAGATGGTGCCGACCTGGGCGACCTCGGAGGAGGAGGCGACCGGCTTGGCGCGTTTCTCGATGTCCTTGACGACAGCCGCCACCGCGGCGTCGATGCCGCGCTTGAGGTCCATCGGGTTCATGCCGGCGGCAACCGACTTGGCGCCTTCGCGCACGATCGCCTGGGCCAGCACGGTCGCGGTGGTGGTGCCGTCGCCGGCGAGGTCGTTGGTCTTGGAGGCTACCTCACGGACCATCTGGGCGCCCATGTTCTCGAACTTGTCCTCGAGCTCGATCTCCTTGGCGACGGTGACGCCGTCCTTGGTGATGCGGGGCGCGCCGAACGACTTCTCGATCAGGACGTTGCGGCCCTTGGGGCCGAGCGTCACCTTGACGGCGTTGGCGAGAATGTCGACGCCGCGCAGCATGCGTTCGCGCGCGTCTCCGGAAAATTTGACGTCTTTGGCAGCCATGTTCTTGCTCCTGAAAAACTTGAATCGATGAGGCGCCGCAGTTTTTCCTCGTCATTGCCGGGCTTGACCCGGCAATCCATCATCTTGCGAAAACGATGGATGCCCGGGTCGTCTGGCGCGAAGACGCGCTTCGCGCTTCTGCCCGGGCATGGCAATGGAGCATTCAGCGGCTGTTCAGGCGTCCGGCCTTAGGCCATTACGCCCATGATGTCCGACTCCTTCATGATCAGGAGCTCTTCGTTGTCGATCTTGACCTCGGTGCCCGACCATTTGCCGAACAGCACGCGGTCGCCGACCTTGAGGTCGATCGGGATCAGCTTGCCGGCCTCGTCGCGGCCACCGGGGCCGACGGCGACGACTTCGCCCTGGGACGGCTTTTCCTTGGCGGTGTCCGGAATGATGATGCCGCCCCTGCTCTTTTCCTCGGCGTCGATACGTTTGACCACGACACGGTCATGCAGCGGACGAAATTTGGATTTAGCCATGACGTTTCCCTTTGGAGGCTCGCTTCGGATGCAACAGAAGTGGGTTGGGGGCGGCGCTGCCGTCCGCCCTCTCCGAGATCGAACGACGCGCTTAGCAATCGACGTTTTCGAGTGCTAATAGTGTGTCCGGGAATATGGCTTGGCCGCGATCCTGTCAAGCAAGGTGGTTAAGCGATTGGTGAGGCGGATATAGGATTGTGGCTCCAGAAACTTATTTGCGGTGCTGGCGTATTCAAGGACGTCATTGCTCCAACAGTGGTTTTGCGCTTGGCTGCAGCAGGGGTGCGGTCGCGGTCTTGGTCGGGGGCACTTTGCTCGGGGGAATAGCATGATCGGTTCAGCTCACGTGCGCACGGTTGCCAATCTGGCTGCCGCTTCCATGTTGGCGCTGCTGCTGGGCGCCTGCGGCGGAGGCATGAGCCTGCCGTCCTTCTCGTCGTCCTCGCCGCCGCCGGAAGCCGAGCCGGGCACCGGTCCGGAGATGCCGGCGAGCATTCGCGCCGACGAGATCGTCGGCCGCTGGGGCCTCGCCTCGTTCCAGAACCCGGCCGACCGCGCCCGGACCGAGGCCGCTGCCCGGGCCCAGTGCAAGAATCCCTACGTGATCACCGCCGGCTCCTCCGGCGGCGTGATCATGCATCTCGCCGACCAGGCGACGCCGCAGGAACTACGGCTGAAGGGTTCGCCCATTGGCAAGAATTATATCGGCCCGCCCGGTCCGACGCCGGGCGAGCAGGACCGTGAGATCGTCTCCTTCGACGGCCGCGTCCTGATCACCCGCTTCATCGACAAGGACGCCGCCACCCGCTACGGCAACATGGTCTACGTCCGCTGCGCGCCGAGGGCGTGATCGGGGTTCGGATCTAACCAGCCGTCATTGCGAGCGTGGCGAAGCAATCCAGAATCTTTCCACGGTGACAGTCTGGATTGCTTCGCTTCGCTCGCAATGACGGGGCAACAAAAAACGCCGGCTCCCGCCGGCGTTTTGTTTTTCTCTCCGTTGTGTCGAATCAGTCGAACAGCGCGTCGATGTCGTCCTGCGAGGCGTGGCCGACGTCGCCCGCGAGCTTCGGGCCGTTGAGAAGCTTTTCATCCTCGCTGCGGGTATCGGCCTGCGGCACGACGTGGGACTTGATCGCGTCGACGCCGCCCCAGATCTCCATCATCGCGTTGATGTGCTGCTCGATGAATTTCATCGTGCCCATGACCTTGCTGATGCGCTGGCCGGTCAGGTCCTGGAAGTTACAGGCCTCGAAGATCGAGATGACACGTTCCTGGATGTCGTCGGCCAGACGCTTCTGCTGGTCGGCCGACTGCACCTTGGCCATCGCACTGGCGGCCTGGTCGATCGATTCCGCGGCTTCGAGGATCTGCTGGGTCGCCTGCTCCGTGCCGCCGACCACGGCGCCGAGCTCGCCATTGACCTTTGCCATTTCGCCGCCGTCAAAGCTCTTGCCGTGCAGGGTCGCGATCTCGCGCTTGGTGCGGTCGATGGCGTCATGGATGAGGTCGAGCTCGACCTTCAGCTTCTCGCACTGCTCGATCTGAGCCCGGTACGTCTCCAGCATCGTGCGTGCGTCGGAGAGCTCCCGCTCCGTCGAGGCGTCGATCGCCGCCATGGCTGCGCTGCCGGACAGCGGGGCAGTGCCCTTCGCCATCTGTGCACGGATCGCGCGCAGCTCGGCCATGATCTCGCTATGCATCGGGATTGCCTCCTCGGTTACGTCGAGGATTGGCAATTCGCCACCGACGATATCTTCGACACGAAAACGTTTGCGGTGAACAGCCATCACGATACTCCCCCCACCTCACTCACGCGTCTTTGTAGGCAGAAGCGATTTAACACGAAGTTCACAGCAGGAACTGACATGCGGCCGCGCGCGACGGCCGGCAAACGACCGATTAACCATGCGAGCGCAGCGTTCACCGAAAATAAACGCTGATCGCCAAATTGCCCCTCGCTTGGCGACGTGGTGAATCGAAACGCCGTTTCCGTTTACCAAACAAAGTGGCTTTTGCTCTTTATTGACCACGTCGCGAGCGCGGACAGTCAGCGCGTTCGACGGCGAGTGCAACTAGACGAAACACTACAGAGTACGTCGATGTTCAAGAAAATGTCTGTCGCGCTGCTCGGCAGCGCTTGCACCTTCATTGCCGGCGCCGATCGCGCGAGCGCCTTCGACAACACCGTGCCCAACGATCCGCCCGCGGTGCTCTATCAGCCGCAGGTGCCGCCGGCGCCGGTGCGTGTCGCATCCAATTCGAACATGGGTGGCGGCTTCATCGAATTCCTGTTCGGGGATGGGCCCGGCCGCGGTCCGGCTTACGCTCCGGATCAGCCGATGTATCAGCAGCAGCCGGCCTATAATGACCCGCGCCGCCTGCCGCCGATGGGCGAGCCGCAGATGCAGGGCGCAAGCCTGCAGCAGGAGACGATCGACCCGCGGCAGCGTCAGCTCGATCCGAAATTCGAGAAGCAGCTTGTTGACTATAGCGGCAAGGAAAGCGCCGGCACTCTGGTGGTCGATACGCCGAACAAGTTCCTCTATCTCGTCGAGGGCAACGGCAAGGCTATGCGCTACGGCATCGGCGTCGGTCGTCCCGGCTTCACCTGGTCGGGCGTGAAATCGATCACGGCCAAGCGCGAATGGCCCGATTGGACCCCGCCCGCGGAAATGATCGCGCGGCGCCCCGACCTGCCTCGGCACATGGAAGGTGGCCCGGAAAATCCGCTCGGCGCGCGCGCAATGTATCTGGGCTCCACGCTCTATCGCATCCATGGCTCCAACGAGCCCTGGACCATCGGCACCAACGTCTCCTCCGGCTGCATCCGCATGCGCAACGAGGACGTCATCGACCTCTACGGCCGCGTCAATGTCGGCACCAAGGTGGTGGTGATGTGAGGTGTGAAGCGCCCGATGCGAGCCGTCGACTCTGCGCGCCGCAGCGGCTCGCGATGCGTGGCATCGAACTCGTCGCGTGCCGCCGGTTTGCAGCGTACTCCGGCCGGCTATGATCTACGCTGGCTGACAGCGCCGCGCCGGCCGAGACGGGGAGCGACGGAGCAGCGATGACCACTTGATGAACGCGAACGCGGTGCGCGATGGGAGCGGTTCAATCGCGGCGCCGATAGCTCTGCCGCCCTGACGCGCTCGTGCAGTCCCTCCAACTCGTATAACTCGCTGATGAGATTTGATGTCATGTCGGTCAAGGTTGCAATGCGCTGCTGAAGTGGATTCATTTTTAAGACCCCGACTATACCAAGAGAGGCAACCACATCGGTGTGTGGGATGAGCAACGTGTTCTTTCAGATGAACACCCCTGTCTGAATTTGGAAATCCGGGAGTCTACGGCCTCGCGCGCCAGAGAGTGATTTCGTCTTTCATGGTGAACTCAGACGCGTCTCGCGATGTTCAGCGCAGTGCAATTCAGTAACACGCATTAGTCATATTATATTCGAAATGACTCTCTGCGTGATGCGCAGCGGCAGTGAAGGCGTTTGAGCTAATGCTGTGACATGAAAACGGCCTCCTCAACGGCGGCCGTTTTGCTCGGTGCAAGGAGCAGCGATCAGGCGTAATCGCTGCCGCCGGCGTCGCCGCCGCCGAAATCGCTGTCGTCGGCCATGTCTACGTTGTCGTCGTTGTCGTTCTGATCGTTGTAATTGCGATCGTCATTCGATGCCTGATCAGCGAAGCCCTGGCGGGAATCCTTGCTGCGATCACCGCCGGAGCCGATATCGTTGAGGCCGGCGTCGCGGGCGAGCGAGCCGCCCGACTGGTCGCTACCACCCCACGGGCTGCCGCCGCGATCACCCAAGGCGTTGGTGTCGCCAAAGGCCTGCTGGTGCGATCCGCCCATCATGCCGCGGATGCTCGAGAGCAGCAGCGAGCCGCCGACGACGCCGGCTGCGGCTGCCGCTGCCGTGCCGAGGAAGGAGCCGCCGCCTCCGCCCGTCGGCGGAGCGCCGTAACCTTGGCCCTGGCCGGGAGCCTGCCCATAAGGCGGCTGGCCGTAACCTGGCTGGGTCTGCTGCATCGCGCCGCCGCTGTTCCAGACCGGCCCCGCGTCACGCGGTGGCACATTTGGAACCGAGCCGCGCGAGGGACCCGAGCCGAACAGGCTTTCGCGCATGGTATCCAGGAAGCCGCCGGACTGAGCCTGCTCGGGCGCCTGCGCGGCCTCCAGCTCCTGGATGCGGGCATGCGCACGCTTCAGCGCCTCGTCCTGCAACAGTACGGTCTGCACCAGCGCATAGATCGCGCCGGGTGCCTTGCGCAGCCCGTCGGAGATCGCGGCGATCGCGTCGGGGTCGCGCGGTGCATTTTCCAGTTTCGAAAGCCGGTCGAAAAGGTCGTCGACGAGCTGGCGTTCCTGCGGCGTCATGATCTGTCTCCTTCGCGCGAAACCAAGCGCGACGAAGATGTAGGGTTCCATTGTGGCCCGAACAGTGGCGCGCGGATTAAATTTCGGTATGCGACAAGCTGCCTCGCGGGGCCAGCTTTCGCCGGTTTCACTCCAGTGTCACGTTTTGTGCCGCGAGCAGCTGCGCGAAGGCGTCGCTGGCGAGATAGGCATGCTCGCGTTCGCGAACATCCGTCATCGGATCAAGTCCGGTGAGGACGTCGTCGACGAAGCCGGGGTGGCACATGATGAGCCCGCCATCCGGCAGGCCCGCCAGGAATTGCCGCATCAGCTCGCCGAAATCGGCCGTCCGCGTGAAATCATAGGCGCCGGCGAAGCCGGGATTGAAGCTGAGGCCCGCGTCGCCGGCGCGCCGGCGGAATTGCGCGCTCAGGATGTCGAGCAAAAGGGCCTTCGGCGATGCCAGTCGCCGTGCCAGCGGCACGTTGCGGCCGCCCTGGCGCACCCAGGCCTTTGGCGCGACTTCGCTGACCGCGTCGACAAAGCCGTCGCGCACCTGCGGAAAGAGCTGCACATGCTGGTGGCCGTCGACGAAGTCGGGGGCGCGCCCGAAAGCTTCCGCGAAGGCCGCCAGTTGCGCCTTCACCTCATTGCGGAAGAACTCGCGATCGAGCCGCCGGGCAATGCCGGCGCGCAAGAGTTTCGGGAACGGCAGGAACATGTCGCCGTCGAGCGGGCGGAAATGCATGGTCAGCGGCCGGAACGGCGCCGACAGCGTCACGTGCAATCCGATCGCGCAACCCGAGTTCGTCTTCGCCGCCGCCTGCAGTGCGTCGATCTCGCCGCGATCGATCGCGGGGCCAACCATCATCACCGAGGTGGCGTTGAGGCGGCTGCGTTCGATCAGGTCACGGATGGCGCGGTTGACGCCCGGGCTGATGCCGTAATCGTCGGCGCAGAGCCAGATCCGCCGCGGCGTCGCGGCGGCGCTCATTCCGCCGCCGTCCTGTTCGAAGTTTCCTCGGCCTTGTGAGCCTCAAAGCGCTTCTCGCTGTGCTCGGCGACGAAGTAGATCGGGCGCGCCTTCAGCTCGGAGAGGATCTTGCCGATATATTCGCCGACGATGCCGATCATGATGAGTTGCACGCCGCCGATCGTCATCAGGCCGATCACGAGTGAGGGATAGCCGGGCACCTGCTTGCCGGTGGTCCAGACCTCCCAGAGGATCGACAGGCCGAACAGGAACGCGCCGCCTGCCAGGATCACGCCGAGCAGGCTGGCAAAGCGCAGCGGCGCCACCGAAAACGACGTCAATCCTTCGATCGAAAGACCGAGCAGGCGCGTGGCGCTGAAGGTGGTTACGCCATGGACGCGCGGCGCTGGCTCGTAGTCGACGCGGATCTGGCGGAAGCCGATCCAGCTTGCCAGTCCCTTGAAGAAGCGATTGCGTTCGGGCAATTGCCTGAGAGCTGCGACCGCGCGCGGAGAGAGCAGGCGGAAGTCGCCGGCATCCTCGGGAATCTTCTGGCGGGCGCCCCAATTGATCAGGGAATAGAAGCCGTGCACGGCGAGACGGCGCAGGAACGTCTCGTTGTCGCGGTGCGCCTTGGCGGTATAGACGACGTCGTAGCCATCTTCGATCCAATGCCGCACCAGCTGCTCGACCAGGGCCGGCGGATGCTGGCCGTCGCCGTCCATGAACATCACGGCGCCGCGCCGCGCATGATCGAGCCCCGCCATCAGAGCGGCTTCCTTGCCGAAATTGCGCGACAGCGAGACCACCTGGACGTCGATCGCATCGGCCGGCAGGCTGCGTGCGACCGACAGCGTCGCGTCCGCGCTGCCGTCGTCGACATAGACGACCTCGCAGGCCAGTCGGTAGCGCTGCAGCAGGGTCTTGGCGAGATCGCAGATGCGCTGGTGCAGCGGCGCCAGTCCCGCCGCCTCGTTGTAGACGGGCACGACGATCGACAGTCCCTTCGCCGCGGCGCCGGTGGCAGTGGTCATCAGGCCGGAAACGTCAGAGCCCAGCGTCATCAATCAAGGTTCCAGATGCGTTCAAATTCTCTCAACAGCATATGGTAGCTGCCGTTTGCTGTCGCTACGCTGAACGGAACTGAGGCTCACCGCCGCAGGAACGCGTCCAGTCTGGCGAACAACGGGTTCTCCCGGTCGAACACGTAGTCGAGCGAGACCACCGAGACCGTCTCGGCACCATGCTCGCGCAGAAAGCTCGCGAGCGCATAGAGTTGCCCCGGTGGGCAGTGCAGCGTGAGCATGCCTGACGAGGTCGGTCCGCCGAACGGGGTCTCGACCCCAAAGTTCTTGTGGGCCTGGTCCAGCAGGGCAGCGTCGCACTGCCGGAACCGGGTGCGGACCTCGCGGTATTTGTTGGCCCGCGCCCGCCCCGCGATGTGATCGAGAATCACGCGTGCGGTCTCCCGTGCCTGCGGTGACCAGTCGGCCTCCTTCGAGGCGACCAGATTGGCCTGGCTGTGCAGGATCACGCCGTCGTCGAGCACTCTCAGCCCGTTGGCAGCGAGCGTCGCACCCGTCGTGGTGATGTCGACGATCAGCTCGGCGGCGCCGGCTGCCGGCGCACCTTCGGTGGCGCCGGTGCTTTCGACGATGCGGTAGTCGGTGATGCCATGGCTTGAGAAGAAGGTGCGGGTCAGGTTGATGAACTTGGTCGCGACCCGCATCCGCATGTGATGCTGCTCGCGAAAGCCAGTGGTGACGTCGTCGAGGTCGGCCATGGTGCGGACGTCGATCCACGCCTGCGGCACGGCGACGACGACGTCGGCATAGCCGAAGCTCAGCCCCTCGATCAGGGCGACGTGCTGATCGGCGTCCGGGATGGTCTCGCGCACCAGATCTTCCCCTGTGACCCCGAGATGCGCCATGCCGCGGGACAATTGCGCGGCGATCTCGCTGGCCGAGAGGTAGGCCACCTCGACATTGTCGAGGCCCGCGATCGTGCCGCGATAGTCGCGTGCGCCGCCCGCCTTCGACAGCTTGAGCCCTGCGCGGGCGAAGAAGGCCTCGGTGTTTTCCTGAAGGCGCCCCTTGGAGGGAACGGCCAGGACGAATGGCGCGCTCATGATTTGAGCTCCTTGCGGCCGATCCGGGTCAGCGCGTCGACCCAGACAGAGAAGCCGACGGCGGGAATCGGCTCGGGCGACCCGAGCTGGGTCATCAGCCCGTCATAGCGGCCGCCGGCGACCAGCGGCTCGGCGCCGTTGCCGCTGTTATGCACCTCGAATTCGAAGCCGGTGTAGTAGTCGAGACCGCGCCCGAACGCGGTCGAGAAGCGCGTCTGCTTCACGTCGATGCCGCGTGCCGCCATGAAGCCGACCCGGCTCTCGAACTGGTCGATCGCGGCGGCAAGGTTCAGCTTTGCGTCGGCGGTCAGCGCGCGCAGCCCGGCGATCGCATCGTCCGGATTGCCCGATATCGCCAGGAAGCGCTTGAGCACGGCGATCGCCTCACGCGGCAGCGCGCCGCCCTTCAGCGTCGACTGTTCGAGGAAGCGGTCGGCGATCTCGGCCGTGGTGCGGCCGCCGACATGGGTGGTGCCGGCGATCGACATCAAATCGGTGACGAAGGCGAGCGCCGCCTTGCGGTCCGAGCCGGCGAGTGCCGCCAGCACGCCCTCATATTCGCTGCGGGTGGCGGTGGCCGCCTGCGCGAGCCGCTCCAGGTCCTGCTCCAGGCTGATCTTGCGGTTGAAATCCTTGACCAGGCGGCGGCGCCAGACCGGATAGAGGTCGAGCGCATCGAGCAGCGCGTTGAACAGTGCGACGTCGCCGGTGCGGATCTCGACGTCGCGCACGCCGAAGGCCGTGGTCGCCTCGAGCGCCAGCGCCAGCATCTCGGCGTCCGCCGCGGCGCGGTCCTGACGGCCGAACGATTCGATCCCGGCCTGCAGGAATTCGCTGGGACGGCCGCTGCGGTAACGGAACACCGGGCCGAGATAGCTGAAGCCGGCCGGCTGGCCAGCACGTCCCGAGGCAAGATAGTCGCGCGCGACCGGAATGGTCAGGTCCGGACGCAAGCAGAGCTCTTCGCCGGAGAGATCCGTGGTCAGGTACAGACTCTTGCGGATGTCCTCGCCGGAGAGGTCAAGGAACGGCTCGGCCGGTTGCAGGATGGCGGGCTCGGCCCTGACATAGCCGGCCTGCGCGAGCGACAACAGCGTATCCGCCCAGGCGGCGGAGCCGGCAGCATTTGAGGTGGCAGTCGCGGTCATAACGGGGTCCATCGTCCGGCTGGAACCGGGCAGGGCAAGGAAGGGATGCGAGTTGGCGCAGGCCTTAGCATGGCCGGAAAGCGGTTTCGACCTCCAAAGAACCAATGGCTTAACGGTCGGCCGTCATGCCCTGGCCTCGAGTTGAACGGTGGATTGCGGCGTGGCTGCGCCAATCGGCTTTGGAGAGATCGGAAATGGCCAATCCGGCGACCGCCTGGGCAGAAAAAAGCTCACGTATCTTGGGGAAAGCAATTAGCGGCCGGGGTGCGCATGCGACAGAGGCTGATGGGTCGCCCCTCAGGCGAGATCATGTAGATCCTTGCCGAGCGGCGGTGTCAGGCGAAACGCCGAGAAAACGACCTTCAATCCGGCCCGCTCGGGTGTGCAGGCCATCGGCCCCACAAGGTACGAGTTTGCCTTGGGGAATGGCGCCAATCGCATCAGCGGCCAGAGCTTGCCGTCGGCAGAAACCTGCAAGCGAAGGACACCATTCGTCACGGTTGCGCGCATCCGGAAGTCGCCGGCGTCGTGCTCATAGGGGGCTGTCGCCCAGTCCGATCGCCCGTCGGTCAGAACGCTGCCAAGCGTGGCGCGGTCGTCGGAGAATTCAATTCCGGCCTTGACCCAACGTTGCGCGTCGATACGCACCATGATGCCCGCTTGGTCGTAGAGCGTACGAAAGTCGCCTTGGACGCGCAGTTCGGCGGTGAAAGCCTCGGCGGTCCGGAAGCCCAGAAAATGCCCGCTGTCCCGACTGAAGCCGTAATGTGTTTCGCGCCAGAAATCGGTAGCTTGATCAGTGACCATCTCAAGACTGTCGCCGCGCGCGGTCCATCGTTCCGGCTCATTGAGCCACACACCATCGCTTCTGCGGAAGATCGGATCGTTCATGTCAAGCCTCGATTAGCAGTGGCAACCGATCCAACGCCATCCCACAAGCAGAGGACAACCCATACGAATGCAGAGTCTGGTTCGACCAAGTCGAACCAGACTCTGTCAGCTTCCGCATCGGCTTTGAAAATCCGGAGATCAAAGCAGCCCGTTCTTCTTCAGGATCTCCGATGCGTTGTCCTTCGTAATCAGCATCGTGGGCAAAGTGATGACCGGCTCTAGCTTCTCGCCCTTCAAGAGTTTGACAGCTTGTCGCAGCCCCTCGGCTCCGGGCGTTGCATAGAGGAATGTCGCCGTGAGCTGCCCCTTGCTGACCCAGGTCACGCCTTCATCCGGCAGGCCATCGATGCCAAGAATGAACTTGATGTCCTTGTCGCGGCCGGCGTCCTTGGCCGCGAGATAGGCGCCATAGGCCATCGGATCGTTATGGCCATAGACCAGGTCGATCTTCTCGTTATTGCGCAGCGCAGTCGTCATGATGTTGTAGGCTTTGTCCTGCTTCCAGTCGCCCGACTGATTGTTGAGCAGGTTCTTGATGCCCGGTTCCTTGTCGGTGAAAGCATGGAAGCCGTCGTGTCGGTCGTGTGCGGGCTGCGTGCCCATGCCGCCCCAGATTTCGACGACGTTGCCGGCCGCCTTGCCGGGACCGCCGAGCAGCTTCACAGCGTATTCGCCGGCGGCCTTGCCGATCGCGACATTGTCGCCGCCGATGAACTGTGTGATTCGCTTGGTGTCGACGTTGCGATCCAGCACGATGACTGGAATCTTGGCGTCGATCGCCTTCTCGACGACGCCGGTCAGGCCTGCCGATTCCTTGGGTGAGATCAACAGGACGTTGACCTGCTGGACAACGAGGTTCTCGCAATCGGCGACCTGTTTCTCGGTCTTGTCCTGGCCGTCGGTGATGACGAGCTCGACGTCGGGCTGCTTCTTGGCCTCGGCCTGGATGTCCTTGTTGAACTGTACGCGCCACGGCTCGAGCGTGGTGCATTGGCTGAAGCCGACCTTCCACTTCGCAGCGGCCTTGGCGGGACTCCAGCCGGCCGGCACATAGATCGTCATTGCGGCGCCAGCCATGGTGGTCGACAGTTTTAGGAATTCACGACGCTTCATCGAGATCCTCCCTTGTAAATTGCGCCTTGGCGGCGCTTGGCAGCCGATAGGACTCGGCTGTTTTCGGATCGGCGCTGGCTTCCGGCGATCGGCTGAACCGCCATCGCGCGATGAGCTGGCCGAGATTCTGCTCCTGCACCAGCACGGTGCAGACGATGATCAACCCCTTCATCAGCAGCTGGACGTTGGAGTCGATGTTCTGAAGCTGGAGGATGTCCGACAGCAAACCGAAGATCAGGACGCCGACGAAGGTGCCGGCGAGACCGCCTCGGCCGCCCATCAGGCTGGTGCCGCCGATCACGACCGCGGCGATGGCGTCGAGCTCGAGCCCGGCGCCGGCATCGGGCTTGCCTTGCCGGTACTGCGCGACGAACAGGACTCCTGCAATTCCCGCCAGCAGTCCGGACAGCAGATAGGCCGTGAGCTGGACCTGGGCGACCTTAATGCCCGAAAGCTTGGCGGCCTCGATGTTGCCGCCGATCGCATAGGCGTAGCGTCCAAAGGTCGTGAAGCGCAGGATCGCGCCGAACAGGATGATCGCCGCAAGGAAGAAAACACTCGGCACCGGCAGCACGCCCCACAGCATCGAGCGGAGCAGCTCAAACGCTTCGGTGGCGTTGGTACCGGTGTAGACCGGCACGACGGCATTGTCCTGGCCGGCGGTGAGACGGGCGATGCCGAGTGCGCTGACCATCATCGCAAGCGTCGCGATGAAGGGCTGCAAACGCCCGGTGACGATCAAGAGCCCGTTGATGCCGCCAAGCAGCAGCGCGAGGCACGGCGCCACGAGGAGTACCCCGAGAACGCCGAACTTGCCCGACGCCTGGCTTGCCGTCCACCACGCAACCGCAGTGGCGCCGACAAGGCCGAGCAGCGCAGGAATCCACAGGCTGCGCCAGCGCGATACTGCGAGTTCACGGCGCG
The DNA here is from genome assembly GCF_023074015.1 of Bradyrhizobium sp. 142. NCBI lineage: Bacteria > Pseudomonadati > Pseudomonadota > Alphaproteobacteria > Hyphomicrobiales > Nitrobacteraceae > Bradyrhizobium > Bradyrhizobium sp. 142. The sequence continues at coordinate 24,003 of NZ_JADPKQ010000389.1, read as the reverse complement.
GCCCCGGGCCGACGTCTCGGCCGCGCGCCAGGCCGTGGACGACGAAGCGCACAACGAGCGCAATGGCTGCGCCGCTCACCAGCGTTGCCGCCGGAACGCCCATCGCGGCGGCCGCGGTCCAGCCGGGCTTGGTGAGCAGCATCGCGCAGATCACCGTCGAAAAGCCCATGACCGAGCCGACCGACAAATCGATGCCGCCAAGCAGAATGACCATCGTCATGCCGGTGGCGACCAGGCCCGTAATCGAGACCTGCCGCAGTACATCGGTCAGGTTACCGTAGGACAGGAAGATATTGCTACCGGATGACGTATGCGGCGAGGTGAGGGCACCGACCAGGCAGATGAGGAGCAACCCCCAGTAAAGCTTGGTCCGGGACAAGAGCCGAAATAGCGCCTTCATGACGATGTTTCCTGCGACCACGCTGCCATGCCTGGCGCTGCAAGACGCATCACCGTCTCTTGCGTCGCGCTCTCGCGCCGCAGGACTCCGGTCTGCCGTCCCTCACACATCACCAGGATACGGTCGGACAACAGAATAAGCTCCGGCATCTCGGAGGTGACCACGACGATGCCGAGGCCTTGCGCGGCGAGATCGAAGATCAGCCGGTAGATGTCCTGCTTGGCGCCGATATCGATGCCGCGGGTCGGCTCGTCGAGCAGAAGAATCCGCGGTTCGGTGGCGAGCCACTTGCCTATCACGACCTTCTGTTGATTGCCGCCGGAGAGCGCTGCTGCGGTCTGATCGATGCCGGTGCAGCGGACCGAGAGGCGCCGGGCCATGTCGGCCGCCAGGGCGCGTTCAAGCGCGAAAGCGCGCAGACCGAATCGCGACAGCGCGCCGATCGAGGGCAGGGCGATATTGTCGCAGATCGAGGCCGCAAGGTGCAGGCCGCGCTCTTTGCGATCCTCGCTCACGAGCGCGACACCGAGGCGGTAGGCCTCCGCTGGCGAGCTGATGTTAACGGCCGCGCCATCGATCGCGATGGCGCCACCCCGCCAACCGTTCGCAACACCAAAGATGGACTCCAGGATCTCCGTCCTGCCGGAACCAAGCAGGCCGCCGATGCCCAGAATCTCGCCGCGCCTGAGCTGAAAGCTGACGCCGTGTAACATCCGGCGCCAGCCGTGCGGACCAAGGGTATCCAGCGTCAGGTCATCCACCGAAAGGACGATCGCACCGTCCTGCGCAGCCGCACCGCGATCGCTTGCGACCATGTCGCGGCCGACCATCGCTGAGATGATTGCGTCCCGCGACAAGTCGCCGATCGGAGCCGTGACAACGCGCCTGCCGTCGCGCAGCACCGTCACCCGGTCGGCGAGATCGAGCACCTCCTCGATACGGTGCGAGGTGTAGATGATCGCGACGCCTTCGCTCGCGAGTTGTCGCACGATCTTGAACAGGGTCTCGCATTCCGACGATGACAATGCAGAGGTCGGCTCGTCCATGATCAGGATGCGGGCGTCGAGCGATAGCGCCTTGGCGATTTCCACCAATTGCTGCTCGCCGACGCGCAAGTCGGCGAGTCGGCTTTCCGGAGCGATCCAGACGCCGAGGCGGCGCAGCAGGCGCTCTGCCGCTTTGACCATGCGGCGGCGATTGATCAGCACACCGCCGATCAGCGGCTCGCGACCGAGAAAGATATTATCGGCGATGCTCAGCTCGGGAACGAGATTGAGCTCCTGATGGATGATCGCGACGCCGGCCTCTTCAGCATCGCGCACACCGGCAAATTCGGCGGCCCGGCCATCGACCTGGATCGTCCCCTGATAACTCGTATGCACGCCCGCAAGAATTTTCATCAAGGTGCTTTTGCCGGCACCGTTCTCGCCCATCAGTGCATGCACCTCGCCGCAACGCAGATCGAAGTCGACGTTGTTGAGCGCCTTCACGCCGGCAAAAGACTTCGAGACGCGCTCCGCAGAAAGCACGATTTGCCCGGTGGGCGCGCAGGCCCGACTGCTAGGCTCGACCATACGGGGGGAGCGGGCCGCGGCCCGGTCATCCTCTCCTCCGAGGGCGCCGAAGCGTGTCTCCATCGGGCTGCTCTCCTCCCGGCGCGCCCACAGTCTTTGGAGACATCGAGCCGCAGGTATTCCCTGGTTATTTTTCTGATATGCTAGTTATATCAGTTACCGCTCGTCAAGCCTCTTGGTGTCCACAATTGGCTCCCGCACCACTGGAAATGTGAACATTAGCGATAGGACCACAGCATGCATTCAGTCGGCGGATTCAGCGGAGGAACGGCTGCCGCACGTCGGGCGGGCGGATCGAAAGTCGACCAGGCCTATCTAGCGCTCAAGCGAGCCATCGTTTCGGGCGCGCTCGCGCCGGACGCCCCAATCGACAAGAACGAGTGGTGTGCAATTTTCGAAGTGTCTCGACTCTCCATAACGACCGCGATCAATCGGCTCGCTTTTGAGGGGCTTGTGGTGGTTGAGCCGCAACGCGGCTCTTACGTAGCCAAAATCCATCTTGAGGATGTGCGGCAATGGATGTTGATGCGGCGTGCATTGGAGATAGAAGTTGTCGGGGTCTGTGCTGCCGACATGCGGGACGATGCGATCGCGGCGCTTGGTCAGAACCTCGCCTACCAAATGGCCGCCATCAGCAGCGGCGATCTTCAAGGTTTCCACGAACTTGACACTCGATTTCATCGCCAACTGACCGAGGGCTTGCATCTGGGGCGAGTCGGCGAGGTCCTCGATCCGATCCGGACTCATCTTGAGCGGGTCCGCCGAACGCTTCTGCCGGAGCCGGGACGGCCCGAGGGAACCTTCCGCGAGCACGAGGCGATATTTCGCGCGATTGCTGCGCATGAGCCGGACCAGGCAAAGAGCGAAATGGCGAACCATCTCGATCGCGTCTCGCGCGAATTGCAGTCCTTTGTCGCGAAACATCCCGGCTTCTTCGAAGACTAGCACCCGGAATCAGAGCCGAGTGATACGGCGGCCTTTGCGTATGCTGATCACGACTACAATCTAAGATAAAGAGGGGACTAGCCGCCGCCCCAATCGCCCAGCACCGCCTGCACCAGCGCCAGTGCCGCCACCGCGGCCGTATCGGCGCGCAGGATCCGCGGGCCCAGCGCCAGCCGCAGGATTTTGGGCTGCCGCAGCAGCAGCGCCCGTTCTTCTTCGGCAAAACCGCCTTCGGGTCCGATCAGGACGTCGATGCCAACTCTGCCTTGGCCATGTCCGGCCTCACACGCCCGTTGCAGGCTCTGAATGGGGTTTTCGAGCTCGGCCGCCTCGTCGCAGAAGACCAGTAGCCGGTCGGCGGCGCGCTGACTTAGGAACCGCTCCAGCGGCACCGGCTCGGCCACGGCGGCGAGGCTCAGGATGCCGCATTGCTCGGCCGCCTCGGTGACATTGGCGCGCATGCGCTCGGTGTTGACGCGGAAGGTCTGGGTAAAGCGGGTCTGGACCGGTTGCAGGGTGGCGGCGCCCATCTCGACGGCCTTCTGCACCATGTAGTCCAGTCTGGCGTGCTTGAGCGGGGCAAAGACGTAGGCGACGTCGGGCAGCCGGTCCTGGGGCCGGGTCTGCTGGAGGATGACGAGACCGTCCGGCCGCTTGCGGCCCTCGATCGCGGCCTGCCACTCGCCATCGCGGCCGTTGAAGGCCAGGATCGGGGCCCCGGCGCCAAGTCTCAGCACATTGCCGAGATAATTGCTCTGGTCGCGGTCGAGCGCGACCCTGGCGTCCTGGGCAAGGGGGGCATCGACGAACAGGCGGGGGGCGCGGAAATCGTGAGAGGGCATCGTTCAGGTCCGATTTGCTGCCGTTCTTAACCGAAAGCAGCTATTTCGGGGGTAAATATTGCCAAACCGGTGTATCCCCGCGCCGCGCTCTTGCCCCATTCGACGGGTTGTTAAGGGCCGGCGGGAATCGTAAAAACGCGAACACGCTGGTTGCGCTTCAATTGGGAAGACGCCGAACCCGTAAGCTCCTGCCGGAGAGACTGCCTTGATGATCCGTCATCTGATGGTTCCGATCGCTGCCGCCATGCTCACCATGGGGCCCACGGGCGCCTATGCGCAGGGGTTCCCGGCGCCGCTGCCCAGCCAGACTGCACCCAGTTCGGCTTTTCCGCCCGTGAACGGCTCGGCGCCGGTCGCCTCCGTCGGCGGCGCGCCGCAATCGTCCTTTCCCGTCAACGGCGCCGCGCCCGTCGGAGGCGCCGGCGCTTTCAGCGCGGCCCCGCCGACGCAAGGCGGGCCCGGCGAAGACTGCATGAAGGCCTTCATGCCGCTGCGCGAGGAAGCCGAGAAGCGCGGCAAGATGATCAAGGCCGCGAGCGACCGCCACGCGCCGCCGGACGAGGCCTGCAAGCTGATCCGCAGCTTCAGCCAGGCTGAAGGCAAATTGATCAGGTACATCGATTCAAACGCCGCCAAATGCGGAATCCCGCCGCAGGTCGGCGCGCAGATGAAGGACGGCCACAAGAACACCGAGGCCATGCAGACGAAGGTCTGCAACGTTGCGCAGCAGATGCAGCAGCAACCGCGCGGTCCGGCCGGCCCGTCGCTGAGCGAGGTGCTGGGCTCCGGCTCGGCACCCGAGGCCAATGCCGGCAAGAAGGGCGGCAGCACCTTCGACACGCTCAATGGCAACGTCCTGACCCGATGAGGGATGCATCCGCCCGCGTTGCCGATTCCACCGGCAACTGGGTGGATACGCTCGCGCCGCGATGGGCGCGGCCTTATTTGCGGCTCGCCCGCTTCGATCGTCCGATCGGGTCCTGGCTCCTGCTGATGCCGTGCTGGTGGTCGGCGGCGCTGGCCTCCGGCATGGCGCATGATTCGAGCCGTCTGCCGCTCACCATTCTCCTGTTCTTCGTCGGCGCCTTCGTGATGCGCGGTGCCGGCTGCACCTGGAACGACATCACCGACCGCGACCTCGACGCCAAGGTCGAGCGCACGCGCTCGCGCCCGCTGCCATCGGGCCAGGTGAGCGCGAAACAGGCGCTGGCCTTCCTGGTTGCGCAGGCCCTGATCGGTCTCGTCGTGCTGTTGCAATTTAACCGCTTCGCGATCCTGACCGGGATCGCCTCGCTGGTGATCGTCGCGATCTATCCTTTCATGAAGCGCGTCACCTGGTGGCCGCAGATCGTGCTCGGTCTCGCCTTCTCCTGGGGCGCCCTGATGGGATTTGCCGTCATCTTCGCGCGCATCGATGTGACCGCGCTCGTGCTCTATGCCGGCGCGATTTTCTGGGTGATCGGCTACGACACCATCTACGCGCATCAGGACACCGAGGACGACGCGCTGATCGGCGTCAAGTCGACCGCGCGCCTGTTCGGCGCCCACACGCACCAAGCGCTGATCATGTTCTACGGGCTGGCGGTGATGCTGATCGGCGTCGCGCTGGCGTCAGGCGATGCGCGCTGGCCGGCCTGGCTCGGGCTTGCGGCGTTCGCCGCGCATCTGGCGTGGCAGATCAGGCGGCTCAGGATTGACGATCCTGCGCTGTGCCTGCGCGTGTTCAAGTCGAACCGCGATGCGGGACTGTTGTTGTTTGCGGGGTTGCTCGCCGACGCGGTGATGCGGGGGGTGTAGCATCGTAGTAGGGTGGGCAGAGGCGCACTTGCGCCGTGCCCACCATTTCTCCACGATCCCGACAGCAGAGGTGGGCACGCTTTCGCTTTGCCCACCCTACAGAACCGGACTCAATTCCGTGCGATGATCTCGCGCTCGTCCCGATGAACCGAAAGCTCGCGTGCGACACCGGCGCGCCGGCGCATCAGGAACTTGGGACGGCGGGCGCGGATCGCGTTGGCGCGGCGGCGGCGCGGCGCGGGCTTGCGGGCACCTTCGTCGAGTTGGGGCAGCGCAAGGGTCTCGCTCCAGATCGCCCAAGCTTCAGTGAGTTCGTCGCCGTCGGCGCTGACGAGCAGCGGAACGGAGAGCGAGGGATCGCGGTGGACGAGAACGAGGGTCTGCGCCTCGTCATTGCCGCGCAGCGCGACGCCCGTGAAGTCGCTGACGCGCACATTGATCGCCATCTGCATGCCGCGGACGGCACGGCGCAGCACGACGCGTTCGCGATGAAGCTCGATCTGCCTGACATATCCGTCGGCGCGCGGATCATGCGCATCGAAGCGGACCGGAAGGGAAAGAGGGTCGAGCCGCAGGCTGCGGCTCGACCCGGCGGGAGTGATCCCGCTTGTTGCTGTTTGACGCCTCACGGCTTTAGTCTCCCCGCCAGGATTATGTTCCCGGTCGATGCGAGGACCTTAGCGCGGCGCTTTCGGAAACCGCTTAAAAAGGCTGGTTAATCCAGCGTCACCGCCGCTCATGATTGACAAGACCTTGGCGCGCATGATTGACGAGACGTTGCGCCAAGAGTGCGAATCTGAGCTTTTGGCGGTCTGAAAATGCTTGAAGTCCGCGCCAATCGGGCACATCTGTGGGTTCCGGTCCCGAACCTCGCCCCAACAGGATTTCGTTTGTGAACCCTTCACCATCCGCAAGCTCGACGCTTTCGTCCAAGGAATCATCCAAGGATGGGTCCAAGGCCAACCGAGACCTGTTCGACCAGTCCGCACTCTCTGATCTTGCACAGCGGCTGGTCGAGGCGGCCAGGCGTGCCGGTGCCGACGCGGCCGATGCGGTCGCGGTGCGCGGCATCTCGCAAGGCGTCGAGGTGCGCGACGGCCGCGTCGAGGAATCCGAGCGTTCCGAGGGCGATGATGTCGGCTTGCGCGTTTTCGTCGGCCAGCGCCAGGCGGTGGTCTCGACCAACGACGCCAGCGGCGATGCCGTGACCAAGCTTGCCGAGCGCGCCGTTGCGATGGCACGCGTTGCGCCCGACGACAAATATGTCGGGCTCGCCGATCCCGCGCTGCTCGCGCGCGACTTCCCTGATCTCGATCTGCTCGATGCCAATGTGCCGGCCACCACCGAACTCGAGCGCCGCGCGCTCGAAGCCGAGGCCGCCGCGCTCAGCGTCAAGGGCGTGAGCAAATCCGGCGGTGCGTCGGCCTCCGCTGGCATCGGCGGCATGGTGCTGGTGACCAGCACCGGCTTCCACGGTTCCTACTTGCGTTCGAGCCAGGGTATATCGGCGACCGCGATATCAGGCGAAGGCACCGGCATGGAGCGCGACTACGACTTCACTTCGGCGCCGCATGGCGCGGATCTGCTGTCGCCGGAGATCGTCGGCCGTTCGGCAGGCGAGCGCACGGTGGCGCGCTCCAATCCGCGCAAGGTCGAGACCTGCAAGGTGCCGGTGGTGTTCGATCCCCGTGTCGCGGGCTCTCTGGTCGGCCACCTCGTCGGCGCCATCAACGGCGCCTCGATCGCGCGCAAGACCAGCTTCCTCAAGGACAAGCTCGGCCAGCAGCTGTTCGCCAAGAATATCCGCGTCATCGACGATCCCTTGCGCAAGCGCGGCCTGCGCTCGCAGACCTTCGATGCCGAAGGCGTCGCGGTGAAGAAGATCGCGCTGATCGACGAAGGCGTGCTGACCACCTGGCTGCTGGACTGCGCCACCGCGCGCGAACTCGGTCTTGCCACCACCGGGCACGCCCATCGCGGCGTCTCGTCCTCGCCGTCGCCCGGTCCGTACAATCTGCATCTCGAAGCAGGCACGCCGACGCCGGCCGAGCTGATCTCCGACATCAAGCAGGGCTTTTACGTCACCGACCTGATCGGCTCCGGAGTCAATGGCGTCACCGGCGACTACAGCCGCGGCGCCTCCGGTTTCTGGATCGAGAACGGCGAGATCACCTATCCCGTGAGCGAGGTGACGATCGCGGGTCATCTGTTCGAGATCTTCAAGTCGATGCAGCCGGCGAACAATCTCGAATTCCGCTACGGCGTCAATGCGCCGACGGTGCGCATCGAAGGATTGACGCTTGGCGGACGCTGACGCGAACGACGCCATCCTGGCGCGCGATGCGGGGCTGCTGAAGGACTCGGTGCGGGAAGCGGGCACGCTCGCGCAGTCGATGTTCGGCACCGAGCTGAAGAAGTGGACCAAGGGCGCTTCGTCGCCGGTCTCGGAAGCCGACATTGCCGTCAACGACCTCCTCGAAGCGCGATTGCGCTCCGCCACGCCGGACTATGGCTGGCTTTCGGAGGAGAGCGCCGACGACGCGGCGCGACTCTCGCGGCGGCTGACATGGGTGGTCGATCCCATCGATGGCACCCGCAATTATCTGGGCGGCCATCACGACTGGTGCGTCAGTGTGGCGCTGGTCGAGGATGCCTTGCCCGTCCTTGCCGCGGTGTTCGCGCCGACCAGTGGCGAATTCTTTTTCGCGGCCCGTGGCGAGGGCACGACGCTCAACGATGCGCCCGTGCGGGCGACGCCGGGATCCGAGCTCGACTTCTCCCGCGTCGCCGGCCCGAAGCCGCTGGTCGAACGGCTCAAGCCATCGCTGGGCGAGATCAAGCTACATCCGCGAATCGGTTCGCTCGCGCTGCGGCTCTGCCGGGTCGCCCACGGCGGACTGGATGCGGCTTTTGCGGGGGGCAACAGCCACGATTGGGACCTTGCGGCGGCCGATTTGATCGTGCAGGAAGCGGATGGTAGGATGAGCGACCTCTCCGGAGGACCCATCCTTTATAACCGCCGGGAAGTCACGCACGGGGTGCTGGTGGCAGCGGGCCGCGATCGTCATGCGAGCATTGTCGCGCATTTTCGAAATCGGCCCTTGCCCTGAGCGCGTCCGCCGTGCTTGTCGACAACTGCTTTGCCGGGCAGCCCGTTAGGAAGAGAACCCATGCCAGATAGTGCCCCGCAACAACTGCTCCATCTCGTCATCGGTGGCGAGCTGCTCGATCTCGAGCACAACACCTTCAAGAACCTGGATGACGTTGAGATCGTCGGCCTCTATCCGAACTATGCGACGGCCCATGCCGCCTGGCGGGCCAAGGCGCAGAGCACGGTCGACAACGCGCAGATGCGCTATTTCATCGTCCATCTGCACCGGCTGCTCGATCCGAATCAAGAATCGAAGGCGCGTTGAAAAAGCTGCTTCGCAATACGCTGCGAAGCAGCTGGTTTCAGCGTGCCGTCGGGGTTCTGGCGGCCGAATATCTGCGTCTGGTCTGGCGGACCAACAAGTTCACGTTCGATCCGCCGGACGTCTATGAACGCGTCGAGCCGCAGATCCCGGCGATCTTCGCCTTCTGGCACGGCCAACATTTCCTGACGCCCTTCATCAAGAACAAGGACTGGTACAAGGCCAGGGTCCTGATCTCCCGCCATCGCGACGGCGAGTTCAATGCGATTGCCGCCGAGCGGCTCGGCATCGGCACCATCCGCGGTTCCGGGGACCACGGCAGCGCCTTTCACCGCAAAGGTGGCGTCGGCGCCTTCAAGGAAATGGTGCGGACGCTGCAGCACGGATGTAATGTCGCGCTGACCGCCGATGTCCCGAAGCGCTCGCGCGTGGCCGGGCTCGGCATCATCATGCTGGCACGGGAATCGGGGCGGCCGATCATGCCTTTCGCGATGGCGACCAGCCGCTTCATCCGGCTCAAGAACTGGGACCGCACCACCATCAATTTGCCATTCGGGCGGGGCGCGTTGGTCGGCATCAAGGAGATCCACGTTCCGCCGGATGCCGACGCTGCGACCATGGAAGCGCTGCGGCTGGAGCTGGAAGAGACTTTGAACGAAGCGACGCGCCGTGCCTATGCGCAACTCGGCCGGCCGGGGCCCGAAGATGTCTAACTCGCTGCCCAATTCGCTGCCGATGACGCTGCGGATGTATCGGCGCCTGGCCTCCGGACTGGTGCCGCTCGCGCCTGCGCTGATCAAGCGGCGCCTGAAGCAGGGCAAGGAGGATCCCGCACGCGTCGGCGAACGCCGCGGCCTCAGCCGGGATGTGCGGCCGCACGGCCCGCTGGTCTGGATTCACGGCGCCAGCGTCGGCGAGGTCCTGGCCGCAGCCGCGCTGATCGAGCGGCTGCGCGAGCTGAACCTGCGCATCCTCCTGACCTCGGGCACCGTCACCTCGGCGGCCGTCGTGGCGAAACGCTTTCCGCCCGACGTCATCCATCAATACGTTCCTTACGATTCTCCGCGCTACGTCGCGCGCTTCCTCGATCATTGGAAGCCATCGCTGGCGCTGTTCATCGAATCCGACCTGTGGCCGAACCTGATCCTGGCGGGCGCGACGCGGCGGGTGCCAATGGTGCTGATCAACGGGCGGATGTCGCCGCGCTCCTTCCCGCGCTGGCGGCGGATGCATGGCACCATCTCGGCGCTGCTGTCACGGTTCGACATCTGCCTCGCGCAATCCAACACCGATGCCGAGCGTTTTGCCGCGCTCGGCAGCCGTGATGTCCTTACCACGGGCAATCTCAAGCTCGACGTGCCGGCCCCGCCCGCCGATCCTGCAAAGCTCGAGCGGCTGATGGCGATGACGCGCGGGCGTCCGATCATCGTCGCGGCCTCGACTCATCCGGGCGAGGAGGAGATGCTGGTCGCGGCGCATCGCAGCCTCGCCGGCTTCTTCCCGCAGCTCCTGACCGTGATCGTGCCGCGTCATCCGGATCGCGGCCCCTCGCTTGGCGGTTTGATCACGGCCTCGGGTCTGAAGCCGGCCCTTCGCTCGCGCGAGGAACTCCCGACGGCCACGACCGACGTCTACGTCGCCGACACCATGGGCGAGCTCGGCCTGTTCTACCGCCTCTCGCCGATCGTATTCATGGGCGGATCGCTGATCCGCCATGGCGGACAGAATCCGATCGAGGCAATCAAGCTGGGTGCCGCGATCATCCATGGTCCGCACGTCTTCAACTTCGCCGACGTCTATGAGGCGCTCGATGGCAACGGCGGCGCGCGGCAGGCCGAGACCCAGGAGCTGCTGGTCAAGCAGCTCGGCCAGCTGCTGGCCGATCCCGCCGTGCGCGACAAAATGCAGCGTGCGGGCACAGGCGTTGTCGAGCAGCTCGGCGGCGCGCTGGACCGCACCATGTCCGCGCTCGAGCCGTATCTGATGCAATTGCGGATCGAGATGGGAGCCGCCAATGCGTGAGCCGGCCTTCTGGTACCGGCCACGTTCTTTCAAATCACACGTGTTACGGCCGTTGGGCGCGCTCTATGGCGCGATCACCGAACGGCGCATGCTGCGCGAAGGCGTCGATGCCGGCATCCCCGTGATCTGCGTCGGCAACTACCATGTCGGCGGCGCCGGCAAGACGCCGACCGTGCTCGCGCTGTCCAGTCTCTTGCGCGAGCTCGGCGAGACGCCGGTCGTGCTCAGCCGTGGCTATGGCGGGCGCTTGACGGGCCCGGTGATGGTCGATCGCGACCGTCAAACCGCAGCCGATATCGGCGACGAGCCGCTGATGATGGCGCGCGACGTTCCGGTCGCGGTCGCGCGCGACCGTCTCGAGGGTGTGGTGCTCGCAAAGTCACAAGGTGCGACCGTGGTTCTGATGGATGACGGCTTTCAGAATCCGCGCATCGTGAAGGATGCGTCCCTGATCGTGATCGACAGCGAGCGGGGCCTCGGCAACGGCAAGGTGTTTCCGGCCGGTCCCCTGCGCGCGCCACTGAAGGCGCAGCTCGCGCGCACCGATGCGCTGGTGCTGATCGGCGACGGCCATGCCGCGGACGATGTCGCATCGGAGATCGCGGCGCGCGGCAAGTCGGTGCTGCGCGCGCGCTTGCGGCCGGATGCGGCATCCGTCGAAAGATTGTCCGGCAGGCGCGTGTTGGCCTTTGCCGGCATCGGCGACCCCGAGCGGTTCTTCCGCACGCTGCGCGCCAACAACGTCGACGTCGTGCGCGCGCGCGCCTTTGCCGATCATCACATGTTCTCACAAGGCGAAATCGCGGATCTGTTGGCGGAAGCAAGGGACGAGCAGCTCGTGCCCGTCACCACGGAAAAGGATCGTGCGCGCATGCGCGGCCGGGACATGCCTCGGGAAATTCTGCATTTCGCCGTGCAGCTCGAATTTGACGACGCGCCGGCGCTTCGTCACCTGATCAGCGATCATCTCTACAAGGCGCGCGAGCGAAGATTCGGCAGGCGATGATCTCGTAGCGCGGGCAAGCGACTCCGCCGTAGCTCAAAGAGCGAAGGCGGAGTTGCCCGTATCCATGCTGCGGTTCGACAGTCACTCGTGCTCACCACGCCTCAACGGCGATTAATCCGATAATGGTCAGGCACGAGGCGCAGGCCACCATGACAGTATAGTATTCAGGTGTATTCATCGCTGCCTCCCAGACTGTTGCCAATTGCTTGGTCACTGCTACGCGGGAGAGGTCGCCGGTTTTGGGCCGCTTCAGTTCGGCGCGTCGCGGCGGGTCTTGCGGTGTGCGTCCGTCGTCTCATCTTCCCCCTGATCTGCAGGATGATGATTCGCTTCGAGAGCTTCAGAACGTTCAGCTGCGATCAGAAGCTGTTTCCGCATTTCAGCGAGGCGGGCGCGGCAATATTCACGATAGAGCAGGTCTAATATGGCGGGCATGATCACCCCCATCGTTTGAATCTCGATTTACAGATATTTCATTGCAAATTTTCGAGGTGATCGTAGCCCGCCAGATGGCTCTTCGATATGAGCCCGTTCACAGACTGCGCCAATTGCAAAGTTCAATGGCCAGCTTTGTCCGTGCGATAAAAAGAACAGGGCTAATTACCTAACATCCACTATAGCAGCCCTTTGTTTCAGCAAAACTTCGTCAAACAACTTAAGGGCGCTGAGCCGAAACAAAGAATCCAACCACAGCGCGAAATAACTTACCACTAAGTGCAAGCACGATTCGATGCAACGCGGATCGGCACGACGGGGATCATTTCGGCTGTGAGACTTGCAGTTCAGGCGCGGGCAAACATGGTCGGGACGCCGACACATCCATGCCCCGCTGCACGCTCAGGTGACTCCGACAGGGCAGCTGCGCTTTGCCCATCCTGCAGCAGCCTGCCATTCACCGGTCATTCATCGCAAAGCTTCTATCGGTCTGGGATCGATCAGGAGAATTCGATGAAACTGCCGTTCGCAGCTGTCGCCGCCTGTCTTGTCTGTCTGATTATTGGGCCTGTGTCCGCGCAGACGTCGCCGCCAGCTGCGCCCGCTGCTCCCACCGGCACGGTGCCGGTTCCTGCGACCAAGCGTGTGACGTGTCTCGGCACGACGCAAAACCTGAAGGGGCAGGACAAGCGCGATCAGCTGCAGCTCTGCCTGGCGCAGGCGCGGCTCGATTGTCTGAAGCAGGCGATCGACCAGAAGATCGTTGGTGAGGCTCGGAAGAATTTCATCAAGAGCTGCTTGGGCGGTGATGGCGCGGAGCAAGAATAGGCGCGCCCGTGGCCCTACGACTGCGGCTTCGGCGCGCCCGGGAAGTGCCGCTCGAGCACAGCCGCGGGCGTGGCGTAGGCCTCTTGCAGGTCGACGCTCCAATATTTCAATTCGTCGAGCGGAATCCGTGTATCTGATATCGCGCAGCGTACATAGGTTCCCGGCGAGATCACGCGGAAATCGCCGTCGAGATATTGTACCTGGGCTTCGCCATTGCCCGAAGGGCCGAACTTGTTCAGCACGGTCGAAAGTCTCCGTGGAAGGCCTCTCCATGGAAAACCTTGGAGGGCATGATGTGTTGAAATGGATGTATCATAGATGGGGCGGCTTGTCCGCCCGTTAAACCCACCGATTTGTGATGTTTTGCTGCGTTTTCGCATGATAGTGCTGCGGCGAAGGATCGCTGGTTCCGGCCCACTTGCAGCCGGCACCTCATACGGCAGAGTCCGATGCACCTTCGACTGACCGCCCTGCTTTTGATGCTGCTGATGCCGGCTGCGCGTGCCGCGCCCGCGCCGCAGCAGGTCGATATTCCGCTGTCGGCCGGCGTCTTGCATGCGCAGCTCTACAAGCCTGAGGGCGAGGGGCCATTTCCGGCGGTGATCGCGCTGCACGGCTGCGGCGGTCTCGGCGGCCATTCCGATCCGGTGCTGCCGCGCTACCGTGACTGGGCACTGCAATTGCTCAAGGCGGGCAATGCTGTGCTGCTGCCCGACAGCTACGGTTCGCGAGAGCTCGGACCGCAATGCCGGGTCAAGGAGCTGCACGTCAAGGCCCGGCGCGAGCGTGTCGCCGACGTCGCGGCGGCGCGCGGCTGGTTGATGAAGCAGGCCTGGGTCGCGCGCAACCGCGTCAGCTTGATCGGCTGGGCCAACGGCGCGAGCACGCTGCTGTGGGCGGTGCGCCCGCAGAATGCGGCGCGCGACGCCGTTCCGGATTTCCGCGCCGCGATCGCCTTCTATCCGGACTGCCGGATTTCGGCCGGCCTCGGCTGGAGCACGCGGGTGCCGACGCTGGTTCTGATCGGCGCCAACGATGACGTGTCGTCGCCGCCGGCTTGCCGCCAGATGGTCGAGGGGGCGCATGGCCGCAGCGCGCTCGCTCGCATCGTGGTCTATCCAGACGCCTACCACGATTTCGACCGCGCCAACACGCCGCTGCACGCAGCTGCCGGCAGCACCGATGCCGCAACTCCCGAACGCGGCCATCTCGGCACCGATACGCAAGCGCGCGCAGATTCGCAGAAGCGGGTGGCGGAGTGGCTGGCCCGGTAGCGGCCGTGTTGTAGATCCTATGGGTGGCAGGTGATCAGTACGCATCGTTGATCCTCCAGGGTGAGTTGGTGGTCACAAACTCAATTTACCCCTCTGACCACCTGCCACCCCATAGGATCTACGCGTCGCACGAGAAGCGGGACCGCCCGAGGAACAACGTTGAGGCGGACAGCCCCGCATCGACCACTGCCCTGCACGGATGATGGCCGACCGTAAATCTACGGATCGCGCCTCATGCCGGTTTCAACCGGTGTCGGCGCCATAGTTCAACCACGATGTCGATTAAACGCATCTGACATGCGCATCGCCCTTTTCTCCTCCGCTCTGATCGTCTTCACCGTCGCGATCTTCCTGTATGAGGCCCACGCTGGCGCACCGATGCGCGCGCCGGAGCATTGCGGCTTCTGGACCACGATCGACGCGGGATTGTCGTGCAGGTAGGCCGCGGTTCATCGCCTCCACACCGTCATTGCGAGCGCAGCGAAGCAATCCAGAATCTTTCCGCGGAGGGACTCTTGCTTCGCTGCGCTCGCAATGACGAGTTCGTGGAAGCGCCACAGCCTCTAAAACAAACTGCCCTGATCCACCGGCTTGCCCACGCGCTTCGGCGTGGGCTTGGCCTCGTGCGAGGCGCTCTTGTGTTGCGATGCCGCGCGCTTTGCGGCCGGGCCGGGCCGATCTAAGTCCGCGGTCGCGCCGAGACGGCCATCCGCAAACTCGATCTCAACGCGCGCACCGGGCCCGACGCTGTCCGCGGAACGCAAGGGATGGCCGGCCTCGTCGCGCACCAGCGCAAAGCCGCGGGCGAGCACGCTGCGATAGGACAGCGCAGAAAGCAGCTTGCCGCTATTGGCAACGCGGGTGTCGAGCCGGTGCAGCAGCGTGACAAGCGCGCGGCTGGCGCGCTCGGCCAGACGCTGCGTGCGCTCGCGCTGGCGGGCGATTGTGTTGCGCTGGGCCTGCGCGTTCGAAAGTTTTGAGGCGCGCAAGCGAACTTCAAGTCCGGCGAAACGGTCGCGGCGCTGGCGCAAGAGCGAGCGTGCTGACAGGCCGAGCCGCTCGCCGCACACAGTGAGCCGGTGATCGGCCTGCGAAATCTGCCCGTGCAGCACTCGCAGCGTCAGCTTTGCGCCGGCGGCAGTAAACCTTCGGAAATGGGCGTGCGTGTTGGCCTTGAGGCCGCGGGGCAGGGACGCGCCCGCCGAATCCAGCCGTTGCCGCGGAATCGCCAGGAGATCGCCTGCCGCCGGCAGCGCGCGCGCGGCGGCGCGCAGCTCGTTGCGGCGGTTTTCATGGCCACGTTGCCAGCACGCGCGCGTGCGGCGGGCGAGATCTGCGACCTCGACAAAGAGATCGCTGCGCACCGGCACGGCCATTTCGGCGGCCGCTGTCGGGGTCGGCGCGCGCTTGTCGGCGACGAAGTCGATCAGCGTGATGTCAGTCTCGTGGCCCACCGCCGAGATCAGCGGGATCATGCTCTCGGCCGCCGCGCGCACCACGATTTCTTCGTTGAACGACCAGAGGTCCTCCAGCGAACCGCCGCCGCGCGCGACGATCAGCACGTCCGGCCGCGGAATCTTGCCGCCCTCCGGCAGCGCGTTGAAGCCGCGGATCGCGGCCGCGACCTGCTCGGCCGAGCCTTCGCCCTGCACCTTGACCGGCCACACCAGCACGTGGCGGGGGAAGCGGTCTTCCAACCGGTGCAGAATGTCGCGGATGACGGCGCCGGTCGGCGAGGTAACGACGCCGATCACCTCCGGCAACCAGGGCAGCAGCTGCTTGCGCGCCTGGTCGAACAGGCCTTCGGCGGCGAGTTTCTTCTTGCGCTCTTCCATCAGCGCCATCAGCGCGCCGATGCCGGCCGGCTCCAGCGCCTCGATCACGATCTGGTATTTCGAGGAGCCGGGAAAGGTCGTGAGCCTGCCGGTAGCGATCACCTCGAGGCCCTCCTGGGGCTTGAAGCGCATCCGCCCGTGCACGCCCTTCCAGATCACCGCCTCGATCTTGGCGCTCTCGTCCTTGAGCGCAAAATAGCAGTGACCGGAGGAATGGGCGCCGCGGAAGCCGGAGATCTCGCCGCGGACCCGGACATGGCCAAAGGCATCCTCCACCGTCCGTTTCAGGGACTGCGAGAGCTCGGAAACGGTGAATTCGGGAGCGTTGAGCAGCGGTTCCGCAGGCGGCATCGGCAAACGATTCGGCATGTTGGGGTCAGACCCGACGTTAAGGATTTTTACCGGCCGGCGCCAATCCGAGGATTGATCCCAAGAGTACTCTGCAATATAGAGTTATCTATAGATGGTTAATTCACGAGGGTAGGGTCATGGCGATCCGGCTGTTGCGCGGCGTGTTGGATGGACTGAAATGGGTGCTGTGTGCGGTCGGCGGCGTGGCGCTGATCCTGGCCGCGATGATCGCAACGCCGCTGCAACGGCCGCCGGAGCTGCGATCGGTCTCGGAGTCGGTGAAGCTTGTTGACTTTTCGACCATGCCGCCGCTCGAGCGCTTCCAGGCGCGCGACGGCACCTGGATCGGCTTCCGCCACTACACGCCGAACGGACCGGCGGCCGGCCGCGGCGCGATCTTCATCCACGGCTCCTCCGGGTCCAGCGGCACCGTCAACCACGCGCTGACCTATGCGATCGCCGCGCGCGGCGTCGAGACCTGGGCGCTGGACATGCGCGGCCACGGCGCCTCCGGCACGCGCGGCGATATCGGCTATATCGGCCAGCTCGAGGACGATCTGGTCGACTTCGTCGCGCATGTCCGCAAGAGCGCGCCGGACCTGCCGCTAACTTTGATCGGCCATTCCGCCGGTGCCGGCTTCTCGCTCCGCGTCGCCGCGACGCCGATCATGCAGGACATGTTCGTGCGCACCGTGCTGCTCGCGCCCTATCTCGGTTACGACGCGCCGACCAACAAGCCGCATTCCGGTGGCTGGGCCAATGCCGACCTGCCCCGCCTGTTCGCGCTCGCCGCATTGCGCAAGCTCGGCATCGACTGCTGCGCTCAGCTTCCGGTGCTCGCTTTGGCCGTGCCGGCGAACTCGGCAAAATACCTCGTCTCGACCTATTCCGACCGCCTGATGCGCAATTTCGCGACGCGCGGCTATCGTCTCGATCTTGCGGCGACGACGCGTCCGATCACGATCTTTGGCGGCGCCGAGGATGAGATGATGATTTCGGATAAATATGCCGAGGCCGTTCAGGCCATCGAACCGTCGGTCGACGTCAAGATCATCGACGGCATCAACCACATGGGCATCGTCACCAACCCGAAGGCGATCTCCGCCATCGCCGAGGACGTGGCAACGCGCGGGGCAGGGCAGTCATGATCGACAGCAGGGAGGCGTCCGCAGCGCTGGCTGATATCGACGACATCGTCCAGCGCGTGAAGCAATCGCAGCTCTATGAGCTGGCAAGCCTTGCGGCCGTCTGGTGGGGCATATTGGTGTTCGCAGGCAATCTCGTGACCTGGCTCTGGCCGATCTACGCGGCCCAAGCTTGGGTTGCCGTGGACGTTGTCGGCGTCGGCGGTCTGGTTGCGCTGCGCGTGTTCAATCCGCCGCACCACCCTCACGGTGCCGCCCATAGCATCAGGCTCCTCCTGGTGTTCGTGTTGTTCTTCGCCTTCGGCTATCTCTGTACCAACGTCGTCGGTCATTTCGGTCCGCGCCAGTTGGGAGCGTTCTGGCCGCTCTACTTCATGCTGTTCTATACGCTGGCGGGCCTCTGGTTCGGCTACGCGTTCGTGGCGATCGGTCTTTTCATCTCCGCGCTGACGCTGATCGGATTTTTCTACATCGGCGAGGCGTTCCCGCTCTGGATGGCCTTCGTGAATGGCGGCGGCCTGATCCTCGGCGGCCTCTGGATGCGACGGATCTAGCCAATGGCCGAGCTCGACGACATCATCCATCAGCCGTTGCGGCTCAAGATCATGGCGGCGCTGAATGCGCTGCCGGCGGCGACCGGCCTGGAATTCTCCCGGCTGAAGAAGCTGACCGGCGCCACTGACGGCAATCTCGGCGCCCATATCGAGACGCTGGCCAAGGCCGGCTACGTCCAGGTCGACAAGGCCTTCGTCGGCAAGAAGCCGCAGACCACGGTTACGGCCACCGCCGCAGGCCGCGGCGCGTTCGCAAGGCATGTGGCCACGTTGCAGGAGATCATTGCGGGGAAGCAAATCTAACCCCATCGTCATTCCGGGCTCGCGCCCAAGCGGGCGCGCCCCGGAATGACGGGGAGTTCGGGGCAGGCCCCCTTGAGACCCGCGCCGATTCGTGCGACCGACGCGCTCAGCAAACCCCTATTCTGAGCCTTCCATGCGCATTCTCCTGCTCGGTTCCGGCGGCCGCGAACATGCCCTGGCATGGAAAATCGCGGCCTCCCCCCTGGTGACGAAATTCTGGTGCGCGCCGGGCAATGCCGGCATCGCGCGGGAGGCCGAATGCGTGGCGCTCGACGTCGCCGACCATGCCGCCGTGATCGACTTCTGCAGGAAAAATGCGGTCGAGCTCGTGGTGGTCGGCCCGGAGACGCCGCTTGCGGCCGGCATCGTCGATGATCTCACCAAAGCCGGCATCAAGGCGTTCGGGCCGAGCGGGGCGGCGGCACAGCTCGAAAGCTCCAAGGGTTTCACCAAGGCGCTGTGCACCGAATTCGGCATCCCGACCGGCGCCTACAAGCGCTTCACCAACGCCAATGATGCGCGCGCTTACGTCCAGAGCCAGGGCGCACCGATCGTGGTCAAGGCTGACGGTCTTGCCGCCGGCAAGGGCGTCGTCGTCGCCAAGACCGTGCGTGAGGCCGAGGATGCCATCGCCATGATGTTCGAGGGCGCCTTTGGCGAAGCCGGCGCCGAGGTCGTGATCGAGGAATTTTTGCCGGGCCGCGAGATCAGCTTCTTCGCGCTCTGCGACGGCGAGACCGCCATTCCGCTCGCCTCCGCCCAGGACCACAAGCGCGTGTTCGATCACGACGTCGGCCCGAATACCGGCGGCATGGGCGCCTATTCGCCGACGCCGCTGGTCACGCCCGCGATCCACGACGCCATCATGGCAAAAATCATCCTGCCGACGGTTGCCGGCATGAAGGCGCGCGGCACGCCATTCCGCGGCGTGCTGTATGCCGGAATCATGCTGACGACGCAGGGCCCAAAGCTGTTCGAGTTCAACGTCCGCTTCGGCGATCCCGAGTGCCAGGTCTTGATGCTGCGCATGATGTCGGACATCGTGCCGGCGTTCCTCGCCGTCTGCGACGGGCAGCTGAAGCATTTCGATCTGCGCTGGCATCCGGACTCCGCACTCACCGTGGTGATGGCGGCAAAGGGCTATCCCGGCGACTATCAGAAGGGCACGCGTATCGAGGGTCTCGATGACGCCGCGAAGGTCGACACTGTCGAGATCTTTCACGCCGGCACGGTGGCAAAGGACGGCGCCATCCTCGCCAATGGCGGCCGCGTGCTCAACGTCTGCGCGCTCGGCAAGACCGTGACGGAAGCGCAGGCGCGCGCCTATCAAGCCGTCGACCGCATCAACTGGCCGGAAGGTTTCTGCCGCCGCGACATCGGCTGGCAGGCGGTGGAGGCGGAGAAGGCCGGCCGCTGATTCAAACCGAGGATAAGAACAATGTCGGATCTCGCCGACCTCTACCCCGGCTTCGCCTCCCAATGGATCAATACGTCCTTTGGCCGCATCTTCGCCCGCGTCGGCGGCCATGGGCCGCCGCTGCTGTTGCTGCACGGCTTCTCCGAGACGCACGTGATGTGGCACCGCGTCGCGCCGCAGCTCGCCGACAGGTTCACGCTGATCATCGCCGATTTGCCGGGCTATGGCTGGTCGGACATGCCTGAGAGCGATGCGCTGCATATGCCCTACAGCAAGCGCGCGATGGCGAAGGCCATGGTGGAGGTGATGGAGCAGCTCGGCCATGTGCACTTTTTGCTCGCCGGCCATGATCGCGGCGGCCGCGTGTCTTACCGCCTCGCGCTCGATCATCCCGGCCGGCTGTCGCGCCTCGCCGTGCTCGATATCCTGCCGACCTATAATTATTGGGAGCGGATGAACCGCGCCTACGCGCTGAAGATCTATCACTGGACCTTCCTCGCGCAGCCGTATCCGCTGCCGGAGACGCTGATCTCAGGCAATGGCGAGTTCTTCCTGCGCTTCAAGATGGCGAGCCAGACCAGGTCGAAGACACTGGATGCGATCGACGACCGCGCGCTCGAACATTACATCGCGCCGTTCCGCGATCCCGCCCGCGTCCACGCCATGTGCGAGGACTACCGCGCCGGGGCCTATTTCGACTACGATCTCGACAAGGCGGATTTCGAGGCCGGCAAGAAGATCACGATCCCGATGCTGGCACTGTGGGGCAATGCCGGCATCGCGCAAGCCGCCGCTACGCCGCTCGATATCTGGAAGCAATGGGCAACCAACGTCGACGGCATGCCGGTGGATTCCGGGCACTTCCTCACCGAAGAGAATCCGGACGTGACGGCACGGGCGCTGCGCGAGTTCTTCTCGGCTTGAGCCACATCGTCATTGCGAGCAATGACGGGGAGGGAGCTACCTTCGCTCCCGAAAAAACTCCCGCAGCAGCCGGGCTGCCTCGCTCTCGCCGACCGACGAGTACACCTCCGGGACGTGATGGCAGGTCGGCGAGGTGAAGAACCGCACGCCGGATTCCACCGCGCCGCCCTTGGGGTCGGCCGCGCCGTAATAAAGCCGCCGGATCCTTGCGAAGGAGATCGCACCTGCGCACATGGTGCAGGGCTCCAGCGTGACGTAGAGGTCGCAGTCGACCAGGCGCTCGCTGCCGATCTTTTTGGCGGCTTCGCGCAGCGCGATGATCTCGGCATGGGCCGTCGGGTCGTAGTCCGTCAGCGTCCGGTTGGCCGCCGTCGCGATCACCTCGTAATTGCGGACCACGACGCATCCGATCGGAACTTCGCCCGACTTTCCGGCGTTTTCGGCCGTTTTGAGCGCCAAATCCATGAAAGAAGGGGCTTTCATGCCTCGTATCATCGCCAGAAACCTGCTAGTAGCTGCGCCTTCAGCAAGAGTGAATACCGGATTTGCCTGAGCATGCGGCTCGAAAAGAGCGCGCACAATGCCCTTTTGAACATCCCCACGTGACCATCCCTAAGTGAGACGATTCATGCCCCGCGACAGCGACAAAGACAACGATTCCTCGCGCGGTCGGCGTGATCGGGGCGGCCCGCCCAAGGGCCGGTCCGGCAAGTCACGCGGCCCCGAGAAGAAGTTCGCCAAGCGCGGTTTTGAAGGCAAGGGCGCAGGCGAGAAGCGGCCGTTCGCCGGCAAGCGCGAGGACCGCCCCTTCCGCAGCCGCGACGAGACCGGGCCGCGGCCCGACCGTGGCGACCGGCCCAAGTTCAATCGCGAAGACCGGCCGCGCGGCGAACGCTCCTTTTCCGATCGTCCCTCGCGCGACGGCGAGAAGCGCTCGTTCAAGCCGCGCGGTGATCGCCCGTCCTACGGGCGCGACGACCGTCCGCCGCGCAGCCGTGATCGCGACGATTCCCGCCCCGCCGGCCGCACCGGCGACAAGAAGTTCGGCGACAAGCGGCCCTACGCGCCGCGCGGCGACCGCCCGGAACGCAAGTTCGATGGCGAACGGAAGTTTTCGCGGGGCGCACCGGACCGTAGCGACCGCCCACGCTCCTTCGGTGATCGCAATGACCGTCCGCGCGATCGTGGCGAGCGCAGTGATTCAAAACCCTGGCAGAAGCGCGATGCAGCCCCGCGCGGCGACCGGCCGCCGCGGAAGGATTTCGGCAAGGGCCCGCGCAAGGACTTCGCCGGCCGTGATCGCGGCCAGGACAAGCCCTGGCAGAAGCGCGAAGACCGGCCCGAAGGCGGCCGAGGCGATGACCGTCCGCGTTTCTCTCGTGCGCGCGACGATCGTCCATCGGGCGATCGTCCGTTTCGCGAGCGGCCCAAATTCGATCGACCGCGCGAGGACCGTCCGAAATTCGATCGGCCCCGTCGTGACAATGATGGCGAGCGTGGCGCTCGCGGCGGCGACCGTCCCAAATTCGATCGTCCGCGGCAGCGCCCCGAAGGCCGCTCCGATTGGCACGAGCATCCGCGCAGCGAAGCTCGGTCCGGCGACCGTCCGCGGCGTGAAAACGAGGATGACAGCAGGATCTTCGAGAAGCGTCCGGCCTTCGGCGGCCGCGGCGCCTATCGCGAGCGCGATCGTGATGTCGACCGCCGGCCGCAGCGCGAAGAGGAGCCGAAGCCGAAGAAGGCCGGCGAGCGCATCGCAAAAGCGCTGGCGCGCGCGGGCCTTGCCTCGCGGCGCGATGCCGAGGAGATGGTCACGCAGGGCCGTGTCGCCGTCAACGGCCGCGTGATCAATTCGCCGGCGCTCGACATCACTCAGAACGATGTCGTCACTGTCGACGGCAAGCCGTTGCCGCCGCGCGAGCGCACCCGTCTGTTCCTCTACCACAAGCCGCGCGGGCTGATGACGACGCATGACGACCCCGAGGGCCGTCCGACCGTGTTCGACAATCTCCCCGAAGGCCTGCCGCGCCTGATCTCGGTCGGCCGGCTCGACTTCAACACCGAAGGCTTGCTGCTGCTTACCAATGATGGCGGGCTCGCACGTACGTTGGAGCTGCCGGATACCGGCTGGCTGCGCCGCTACCGCGTTCGCGCCCATGGCGACGTCACCCAGGCCCAGCTCGACGAGCTCAAGAAGGGCATCGAGATCGAAGGCGTCAAGTACGGTCCGATCGAGGCGACGCTGGAGCGCGACCAGGGCGCCAATGTCTGGCTGGTGTTCGCGATCCGCGAAGGCAAGAACCGCGAGGTGCGCAATGTCTGCGCCCATCTCGGGCTCGAGGTGAACCGCCTGATCCGCGTGTCCTACGGTCCGTTCCAGCTCGGCGAGGTCCCGGAAGGCCAGGTCGAGGAGATCAAGTCGCGCGTGCTGCGCGACCAGCTCGGTGACAAGGTGATCGAGAAGTCGGGCGCACAATTCGACATGCCGCAGAAATCCGTTTCGCACGAGGACGCTGCGCCGCCCGAGAGGAAGCCGGTCAAGCGCGACGTGATCAACGACCGCAAGGGCCGCCGCGTGCTGGTCCAGCGCACCGGCAGCGACGAAGCACGCGAGCGCAACGAGGCCGAAGCCAGCGGCTACGGTCCCCCGCGCCGGCCCAAGCGCGGCTATCACGGCAAGCGCGACCTGACGCCGAAGGACGACGAGTAGCATATGCGCATGCGGCGTGATGGTTCGCGGGGCTCTCTCTGGTTCCCTCCCCCCTTGTGGGGGAGGGTTAGGGAGAGGGGTGCCCCACGAGAGGTCCACGCGTGTGCCCCCCCCTTCCCCTCCCCACAAGGGCAGGGCAATCGCATATGGATTTCACGAGGATTGTCCGCGGGCTTGCTCCGCCTCTCCCGCTTGCGGGAGAGGCCGACGCGCTCGCAGAGCGCGGCG
>NZ_JADPKQ010000239.1:0-16360 GCF_023074015.1 Bradyrhizobium sp. 142 | reverse complement strand
ATGGCATTTGCCATCGCTTCACCTCCACCGATCAGCTCATGCCAGGCTGTATCGCAGGCGAACCTCGCGATGGCGAGGTGGGGGCCTCATGCCGGTTACGCTTGTCTTGCAGCCCTTCAAGGCCACGGTCGGCATAGCGATGCCGCCAAAGGCTGACAATCCGCGGCTGGACTCCGACTTCTTTGGCGATCGAGCGGGTGCTGCGCCCGTCCGCCGCCAACAGAACTATCCGCGCCCGCTTCAAATCGCGCTGCAACGTCACCGGCGAGCGGCAACACGCCTCAAGCACCGTACGATCTTTCCGCGAAAGGCGGACTTCTCTTGCTTCAGGGATCATCCATATCTTGAATCACGACTCACGATCCAAGAAAAGTGGGTACTAGATAGGCGCCTCGATCGGCTCCGCCGAACGGAAGGACCGGGTTCACCAGAGATCAGCGAACGTTCATCATTGCCGGCTCGCCATCGCCCCTGAGAATTGCGCCGCGTTTTGCCAAAAGTTCGGCAGACGATCGCGAGCAGGCCGACAGCAACTGCCAGCAGAGCGAACCTGATGATGCCCAGCATCAGTCCGATTACGAGAGTGTTCAATGTCTCGCTCCCGTGTGCACGGGGTGCACCCAGGATTTTTGGGAAAAGGAGAGGGCGCTCGCCTTGATGCGTAAGTGTTTGATTTTGCTTGGTGAGCGCGCTGGGGCTCGAACCCAGGACCCCGTGATTAAAAGGCGCGTCGAGCACGTGTTTTTTGGGTCATTGCGCGACGTGGGTGGACGGACATGAATAGACATCAAGAGACTCAAAGAGATACGACGGGCATTCTCGTTCTGGCTGAGGCACCACGGCGCCATGGTCACGCCAGCCGCGCGGAAATCACGTGCTCTCGCAGGCTTATTCGGTGAACAGTGGGAACTGGAGCATTCGAGCAAACACCTTGGGAAGCAGCTACGTGTTCTCGCCCGAGACAAACTTGATGCTGTTGTCCTCGAAGTCGCGCTCGATGGCTGCGCGATCATCGTCACTGATCTCCCACCGATTAGCTTGCAGGACCATCTTGGCCTTCGCGCCAGAGCGGATGACCTCAAGGTCGGGCACACGCCTCGTTGCTTCCATATTGGCTCCAACGATCTCGTTGGCGGCATCCATGGCATTTTGATCAGGTCCGAACACTCCGGCTGCATCGAATTGCGCGTAAGCTCCTCTGATGCTGTAGCGGCATTCACCAAAATGGATGGCTTGGACGTAGGGCTGCCGGGTGTTGGCGAATTGCGGATAGCGTCGCTTCGGATCGCGATCTAGCGCGTACTTGGGGATCCCAATAGAACCATACCGACAGCGGGCTGATGATGACGCCGGCGGGCTGACGCGGAGAACACGGTGCCCGCCGGCTGACCACCGGCGGGTTTTTAGGCATTCCGGCCGATTGGAGACCAGTAGCCCACCTCGCTTGTTGGGCGCGAATCGGCGAACTGTAGCTAGGATACGCAGGCATAGGCGTGCAACAGGCTGGGGGACCGCTGGCGCGATGGAACAGTCACGCTACCCGTTGGTGAGAAGGTGGACGCCGGAAGATCATCAGCGGCTGGTAGCTATGGCCGCCGCAGGAAATCGACCCGACGAGATCGCTCGCGCGCTGGGCAGGACAGAACCGGCCGTGCGAGGTCGCGCGCATCTCCACAACGTCCCCTTACGACTAGTGACGCAAAAGCGGAAGTGAGCCGCCCCTGCGCTGCGCTTTAGCCAATTCAGCCGGCCTTACTGCCGCTGGATGACCTCGGGCGGCATAGTCGGCTCAGTGGGAGGTGGTGTCGCTTCGGTCCGCGCTTGGTGAGCCTTGTCGTAAAGCTCAAGCGCCAGGACGTGCATGGCCCGCGATTTCTCCGGATCAGGCTCAGCAAGTGCAAGCCGGGACGCAATCTCTGCTTGCTTCAGATAGTAATCGACGGACGGCACGCTTTATCTCTCCAGAACGATCGGCAACGCGTTCAGGCTGCTGGCGTTCCGGGCGAAGGTGCCAAAAGTGTGCATAGAGACGACACAGCATCGAACCTCGCGGTGTCCTTTTAAATATTAAGAGGAACTCAACTTTATTTAATTGATTTAATCCAGATTGGATGATTTAATACATCCGCCAGTTGCAAATGGGAGATACTGCCATGTCCGATACGGATGACCGCCGCGAGTTCCTTAAGACCTGCGGCAGGTTTGCCGCCGTGACGCCTCCAGCAATGACGCTGCTATTATCGACCTCACTCACGTCAACAGCAATCGCGGCCTCAGGTGGCAGGAATGGAGAACACCACCACCATGAGCACCATCACCATCACCATCATGACAAGAACGACTAAGGCACTGGCGGGGAGGGCCGGCAGATATCCTTAGTGCCGATACACCGTCCACGCTCATGCCGGCCTTACCGCCGTCGGCCGGCATGGAATGGCGGCCCTGGGGCGCTCCTTAGCCCCCTGCGCTCCAGGGCGCTTTCCCCGCTTCCGGTGTCGACGCCGCTCCAATGCTGCCACGATCTCGAATATGCAGACGATTGACCCGACCATCAGGCTTCCCACCGCTGGGGCGGGCCGGGCTCGAGTTCATGGCGGGCAACTACCGCGCCGCGATCCTGGAACGCCCAAGCCGGCAACGCGTTTGCAGACACGGTGCAGACACAGAGGTTTTTCCCGCTGTTTTAGTTTGTGCCGTAAACTATTGATTTTGCTTGGTGAGCGCGCTGGGGCTCGAACCCAGGACCCCGTGATTAAAAGTCACGTGCTCTACCGGCTGAGCTACGCGCTCCCATGGCCGCTGGATGGCTTTGAAGAGATCGCCATCGTCTTCGGTCATTTGGAGAAGCATGTCTTGCCGCTACGTTTTGATCGCGTCGCGGGGAATGCCGGTGAGGCTGTTTTCCCGATCATGCTTTCGGCCCGCGCTGTGTAGGGGGATGGGGCGCGGAGGTCAATAGCGAGGGTGCTTGCCGAAACTCGCGGCAGAAGCGGGGATTTGTCCGCCGTTTCCGTGGCTTACCACGGGAATTTCAACCGGTTGGCGGGGCGTCATGCACGCCGAACATCGAGGCGCCTTGCGGGCGCGGGGGCTTCGACCCGCGCCGTAGCCGGGGCGCGGTCAGTTCGTCTCCCGCCGCACCTCGTTCGGCACCGGCTGCGGCGTGCCGGCGGGGGTCGGCAGTGCGACTGGGCGCAGGCCGATCAGCTCGGCGCCGCGGATCGCGCTATCACGCCAGAACTGGAACGAGTTGATGCGGCTGAGCTCAAGGATCGCGATTGCGACCGCGGCCAGGAACGGCAGGCTCTGCAGCATCAGCACGCCGGCGAAGATGTAGATCTCGGTGATCTGCCGGTAGCTGTTGGAGGCGATCAGGACGCCGGCGCCGATCAGCAGCAGGGCGCCGATCACGGCCTCCCAGAACGCCTGGAACTCGATCGACATCCGCGACAGGCCGCCCTTGGAGGTGCGCGCGAACGCAATGTGCTCGGTAATCAGGCCCTGCGCCACCGCGCGCGATACAGTCCACTGCACGCTCATCGCCGCGATCATGGCGCCCAGCATCTGGCCGGGCTTGATCGCGACGCGTGCGCGGTACATCGACAGGAAGTGCGCGAGCGAGACGATGAACGCGCCGATGATCGGCAGCGTCAAAATCTTGTCGGGGATGGCGATGTCGGCAAAGGCGACGATCGGCACCCAGACGAGATTGAGCAGCGCGACCACCACGCCGAGGCTTTCGGCGCCAAGCCAGTTCAGCCAGCCCAAACCGTATTCGCGCTTCTGGTCCGGCGTCAGCCGGCTGCGGCCGGGCAGGAAGTGCCGCCAGTGCTTTTTCACGATCTGCAGGCCGCCATAGGCCCAGCGGTGACGCTGCTTCTTGAAGGCCTCGTAGGTGTCGGGGAGCAGTCCCTGGCCATAGCGGTGGTTGGTGTAATGCGTGGTCCAGCCGAGCTCCTGGATGGCAAGCCCGAGATCGCTGTCCTCGCAGATCGTGTCGCTCGACCAGCCACCGGCCATGTCCATCGCGGCGCGGCGGATCAGGCACATCGTGCCGTGCACGATGATGGCATTGGTCTCGTTGCGCTGGACCATGCCGATGTCGAAGAACCCGGCATATTCGCCGTTCATGATGTAGTGCATGATCGACAGGTCGCCGTCGCGATGCTCCTGCGGCGCCTGCACCAGGCCGACGCTCGGGTCGGCGAAGGCTGGCACGAGATCCTTCAGCCAGTCGGGATCGACGACATAATCGGCATCAAGAATGCCGATGATCTCGGCATCCGCTGCGGTGCGGTCCATGGCAATGCGCAAGGCGCCGGCCTTGAAGCCCCGCACTTTCTCGGCGTTGATGAACTTGAAGCGTTCACCGAGCGCGCGGCAATGATCCTGGATCGGGTGCCAGAATGCCGGATCCGGCGTGTTGTTGATGATGACAACGCATTCGTAGTTCGGATAGTTCAGCCGCGACAGCGCATCGAGCGTCTGCTTGAGCATGTCGACCGGTTCGAAATACGCCGGGATGTGGATCGAGACCTTCGGATAGTAGTTCTCCGGCACGTCGGCGATCGGCTTGCTCTTGGTCAAAAGCCGCTGCGGCGACCGGCCGAGTGCCACGGCTGCGATCTCGTCGATCCGCGCCATCGCGATCAGGACGAGCGGAACAAGCAGGATCATGCCGAGTGTCAGTGCGAAGGCCGAGCCGAAAATGAAATAGTGCCCGTTCCAGAACGCGAAAACGGTCGCGGCCCAGGCGCCGACGCCGTTGGCGGTCGCCGACAGCAGGAAGGTCTGCCGCGCGGTCGGCTGCTCCAGCCGCAGGATCGGCAGCGATAACAGCACGCCGACCAGCAGCGCGATTCCCATCAGCTTCCAGTAGTCGGGATTCTCCACCGGGCCGGTCCAGGCGAATTTCGGCTCGCGGCTGGCATTGAGGATGCCCCAGTACGGACCGACGCCGCCTTCGAAGTACTTCCAGGGCTGATCGATCGCCTCGACAATGTTGTATTCCATGCCGATGGCTTCGGCGCGGCTGACGAAGTTGCGCAGCGTCAGCGCCTGCTGGAACGGACCGGGATCTGCGTTGCGCAAGTTGTAGCCCGCGCTGGGCCAGCCGAACTCGGCGATCACGATGCGCTTGCCCGGAAACAAATTGCGCAGGAGGTTATAGCGATCAACGGCCTGGTCGACCGCCTGGTCCGAGCGGAAGTTCTCCCAATAGGGCAGCACGTGGGCGGCGATGAAGTCGACATTGGAGCCGAGGTCGGGATTGTCGCGCCAGATGTTCCAGATCTCTCCGGTGGTGACGGGAACGCGCACGGAACCCTTCACCTTCTTGATCATCTCGATGAGGTCTTCGACCTTCTGCTCGCCGCGGTAGATCACCTCGTTGCCGACGACGACGCCGTTGACGTTGCTGTTCTTGCGGGCAAGCTCGATGGCGGCCCTGATCTCGCGCTCGTTGCGGTCCTTGTCCTTGCCGATCCAAGCGCCGACCGTGACCTTGAGCCCGAACTCGGCTGCGATCGGCGGCACCAACTCGTTGCCTTCCGTCGCGGAGTAAGAGCGGATGGCGCGCGTGAGGGTCGAGAGCTTTTTCAGATCGGCACGAATCTTGTCGGGGTCGACGTTGTTGTCGGCAACATGTCCCGGTTCGAACGGCGTATAAGACAGGCTGGGCACCAGGCCCTTGAAGTCGGGCGCAGGTTCCCTGTCGCGCAAGACTCCCCAGATGCCCGCGTGGAGCGCGGACACAAGCAACAGAACGGCGGCGACAAAGCGCATCGCGGCTAAACCAAAAGGGGCTGAGGTGGCAGGGAAGCGGATCCGACCCCGAGATCCGACCGTGTCCGCGGCAAAGGGAGCATACCTCTGCCGCGCGGTTTCACAACTGGCATGCCCTCATGACCTTATGAGGGCATGGCCGTTTCGTAAGCGCGCGGCAGTGCCAACCCGAGCTATCGCCGATCGTTCCTGAACGAAGGCTGAAGCCGTCGCGGCTACTTCGATGGCGCGGGTGACGGGCTTGCCGCAGGCGAGGGGCTGGCGGCGGGCTGCGGCGGCTGCGAATTGGCGGCGGTCGGCGCCGCTGGCTGCGAGGCCGTGGCCGCCGCCTGTTGCGGCTGGGAGGCCGGGTTGATCCAGCAAGCGTGCACACGGCTGTCCAGGGTCTCGGCGACCTTGGGGTCGATCTGGCCGCCGAAGCGGGTCAGGCAGCGGAAGGCGGCCTGGATGTGGCCGCCGGGGCAGCCGAAGCGGTCGTAGAGGTCGAGATGGCGGAACGCGGTATCGAGGTCGTCCCGCCACATCAGCCGCACCACGCGACGGCCGAGCCAGACGCATTCAGGATTGCCGGCGGGACCATTGACGACCTGGGCTGCCTCCGCGAACTCGTCGGTGCGGCGCTGGTTCTGGGCGGCATCCTTGGCGGCATCTGCGGGCTGGGCGGCGGCCTTGCCCTGGTCGGGGGCGGGCGTGCCGCTCTGGGCGAAGGCGCCACTAAGGCCAACCAACAGGACAAGGGTGGAGACGGCCAAGGTGGCGGCGAACTGCCGCAGGACCGCATTTCGTAACTCGAACACCCGTTGCCGCATGAATTCCCCAATATATCCGCTGACCGTCCGCGTCAGGACCTCGCGGACGCGCAGGTGATGGCGTCCAAATGGGTCTCCAATGCGGCGGAAAAGTCCCGCAAAATCTGATGACCTGTATTTCGAATTTTGTCCAGCAAAGTCACGATCCTAGGCCCCCGGTGCAACGGCCGCAGCCAAATTCCTCGGGGAGGGGAACGGGTCGATCCCGATGGTCACCCCTTGGCAGATGGCGCGCAAGCAGGTAATCGACGGACCCTTCGCGGAGGATGGAACCGATTTCTCTTCGTACGCCACTGGCGCTGCTGCTCGTTTCCCTTGGTGCGATTGCTGCCGTGTGGTGGTGGTTGGCCACGCCGATCACGCTCGCGCGCGCGCCGATCGATCCCGCCGACAAGGTCCAATGCGTCTCCTACGCGCCGTTCCGGGGCGAACAGTCGCCGCTGAACGCATGGACCCATATCGAGGCCGATCAGATCGAGCAGGACCTGCGCCAGCTCAAGGAGATCACCGACTGCGTCCGCACCTATTCGATGGAGAACGGGCTCGACCAGGTGCCGGCGATCGCAGCCCGGATCGGCGGGCTGAAAGTGCTCCAGGGCATCTGGCTCAGCAGCAACCGCACCAAGAATTTTGAGCAGATCGCGCTCGCGATCCGCCTCACTAAGGATTTTCCCGAAATCATCACTAGCCTCATCGTCGGCAATGAGGTGCTGCTGCGCGGGGAGATGACGACCGGCGACCTCGTGTCCATCATCCGCTTGGTGAAGGCGCAGGTCAGCGTGCCCATCACCTATGCCGACGTCTGGGAGTACTGGAACCGGAATCGCGAGGTCTACGACGCCGTCGACTTCGTCACGATCCACATCTTGCCCTATTGGGAAGACGTGCCGGTGCGCGCGAAATTCGCCGCAGCTCATGTCGAACAGATCCGCGAGCGGATGGCGGTGGCGTTCCCCGGCAAGGAAATCCTCATTGGGGAGACCGGCTGGCCGAGCGAGGGGCGCATGCGCGACGGCGCGCTGCCGTCGCGCACCAACCAGGCGCGGGTGGTCTCGGAAATCCTCAGCCTCGCCAAAGCGCAGAAGTTTCGCGTCAATCTGATCGAGTCCTACGACCAGCCGTGGAAGCGCAAGCTGGAAGGCACCGTGGGCGGCTACTGGGGCCTGTACGATTCGGTGCGCCGGAATCTCAAATATCCACCGGGTCAGCCAATCAGCAATTTCCCGTACTGGAAATGGTACATGGGCGCCGGCATGGGCTTGTGCGCATTGGTGTTTGCGGTCGCCCTCATCACGCTGCGCCGGCGGCCCTGGACGCCGCGCTTCTCGGCATGGCTCGGTGTCGGCATCTCAGCGACGTCAGCGGGCATCCTGCTCGGGGTCGGCGCCGACAAGATGTACTATGAAAGCTACGGCATAGGCGGCTGGCTGCACTGGGGCGCGCTGCTCTTGGCCGGCATCCTGTCGCCGATCTTCTGCGCGCAGGCGCTCGTCATCGGAAGAAGCCTGCCGACCTTCCTCGATCTGCTTGGCCCGAGCGAGGGGCGGAAATGGTCGAAGCTCACGGCCGTGCTCGGCCTGACCCTGGCAGTGACCGCGGTGATCGCGGCGGAGACCGCGGTCGGCTTCGTGTTCGATCCGCGCTACCACGACTTCCCCTACGCCTCGCTGACGATGGCGGTGGTGCCGTTCGCGATCCTGATGCTGAACCGGCCGCAGATCGGCCAGCGTCCGATCGCAGAGGCGGTGTTCGCAGGCGTGCTGACGCTGGCGGCGGCCTATGTCCTCGTCAACGAAGGCCGCGAGAACTGGCAGTCGCTGTGGACCTGCGCGATCTGTCTGTTGTTCGCGCTCACGCTGTGGCGGGCGCGGGCCGAGCAAATCCAAGGATAAGCAGGCCGATCGCGAGCCCCGACAGCACGACATTGTAGAGCACGATGCCGAGGCCGGCGGCGATGATGCCGACGGTCAGGAGCACGATCGAAGGCCGCATCAAGTTCAGCGTCGCCACCACCAGCGCGACAATGCCGAACACCGAGTTCTTGAACAGCACCGTCGAGACCGAACGGGCCTTGCAGAGCATGGTCTGCAGGCCGGCATCGCAGGCGAGCGCGACTTGCGAGTTTTCGATTCCGAGATAGCGCAAATAGAGCGCATAGCCGACGGCCGCGAAGCCGACGACGATCAGGAACTGCACCTGATAGGGCGAGAGGCGAAAGGGCTTTTTTGTCATGGCGGCAATATGGTCGGGATGGGGGGAGGGGGCAACAGGGGAGGCGGAAGTTTTCTCGCGAGCTCGCGTGAGCCTGTTCAGCCCTTCTGCGAAAGATTGCCGCTTTTGAGGGAAGCTACCGCCTGAAGAACGACGACAGCGTCGACCCCGCAGACGCCGTCTCCGGCTTGGCCGACGCAGGTTGCGCCGCAGGCGCAGGCGCAGGTGCGGGCTCCTCGCGCTTCGACGACCGCTTGGAGGAGTAGCTGCGGCGGTGCTTGTCCGGCTTGGCGCTGGGCGCGGGGGCAGGTGCGGTCTCGGCTTGCGGGACGGCGTCCTGGCTCTTCTCGGAGTTCTTCTCCTGAACCCGATCTTGAGTCTTTTCCTGGCCGCCGCGCATCGACAGTCGCTGGCCGTCGAACACGGTGGTCTCGCAATGGCGGTCGTTCTCGGCGAGGCCTGCGCAGAGCTTTGCGGCGGCCGCTGCATTGATCAGCGGGCCGGCGCCGAGACGAAGCTGCATGCCGAGGCCGGCGTTGCCTTCCTTGATCATGATGATCGGGCGCAATGCCGCGATCTCCGGATTGGACTTGGTCAAACCGCGCCAGAGCGCACGCAGGCCGTCGATCGAGTTGGCGCCACCGAGGTCGATCGCAAAGCGGGTCTGCTGGACCGCGATCGCCGGTGGCTCGCTTTCGGTCGCCTCAGGCTTGGCTGCCACGGCGGCGACTTCAGTGGGGGCGGGTGCCGGCTCGGGCTTCTTCTCGGCGGCCTTCTCGGCTGTCTCGGGCTGAATCAGTTTCGATGCGGCCGGATCGAGCGGCGCCATGATCGACTTGGACGGCACCAGCGGAAGCGTCGGCGCCGGCGACTGCGATACGAGCGAGGCGGCAGCCGCGGTCTGCGGCGGCGGGCTCGCTTGATTCTTTGCCTGTTCCTTGGCGCCGTCCTTCGGCGTGTCCTTGGCGGCGTCTGCGCGCGGCTTGTCATTGGCCGGCGCCACGGTCGAGGCGACCGGCGCAATGCTGGGAGGTGCGGGCGCCGGCTGTGCGGCGGCCACCGGCGTGTCCTGCGGCTTGGTTGCGGATGCCGCCGGCGGCGCGGCGCTCTGCTTGGCGATGGCGCCCGTGACGGAATCGAGCCCTTGCTCCAGCACGGTGACGCGCGAATAAAGCCGGTCGCGATCGGTGTTCAGCGTCTCGATGGCGGAGGCCAAGCGACGCGCCTCGTTCTGGCTTTCCTTCGTCAGGATCTGGAGCCGGTCGGCCTGGCGCGACAGATCGGCGGACGCGACCTGGTCGCGCCGCCAGCCGAGCTGGGCCTGGTTGGCATACACGGCCAGCACGACGGCGCCGACCGCCGCCACGCCCCACGAGCTCAGCCGCCACATCAAGCTGCGGTCGAGCGTTCTCTCTTCGGCCACAAGTCCGGAGAACAGCCCGCCGGTCTCCTTGGTGCCGAAGGCATCCGCCAGTGGATCGGAATCCTTTGCCATGAACGTAAAGTTGCCCAGCCCTGTCCGGCTTCCCCGAATCAATCAGGGAACATTAACAGGAAATGCGCCCCGCACTTGAACTCCGGGCGTTTGCGGGGGTAGCAAGGCGGGTAGCTTATGAGGCGGTCTTGCGCCGCCGACGCCAATCGATTCGGCTGAATTTGACAGGATTTCGATGATCGCCCGCTTAAGCCTCACGATTGTGCTCGCCGCCGGCGAAGGCACGCGCATGCGATCGAGCCTGCCAAAAGTGCTGCATCCCGTGGCAAGCCAGAGCCTGCTCGCCCATGTGCTCGCCGCCGCGCCGCAGGGAACCGGCACCTCGCTCGCTGTCGTGATCGGTCCCGACCATCACGCGGTGGCGGAGGAGGCCAGGCGGATTCGCCCCGACGCGCGCACCTTCGTGCAGGCCGAACGGCTCGGCACCGCGCATGCGGTGCTGGCGGCGCGCGATGCCATCGCGCGCGGTGTGGACGATCTCCTGATCGCGTTCGGCGATACGCCGCTGATCTCGGCCGAGACCTTTGCGCGGTTGCGCGCGCCGCTGGCCAAGGGCGCCGTAATTGCAGCGCTCGGCTTCCGCGCCGCCGATCCCACTGGCTACGGCCGTTTCATCGTCGAGGGCGACCGCCTCGTCGCGATCCGCGAGCAGGCCGACGCCAGCGCGGAGGAGCGCAAGATCGACCTGTGCAATGCCGGCGTGATGGCGATCGATGGCCGCCGCGCGCTCGCAATCCTCGAGCGGATCGGCAATACCAATTCGAAGGGCGAATACTATCTGACGGATGCGGTCGGCATTGTCGGCGAACAGGGATGGGAGTCCGTGGTGATCGAGACCAGCGAGGACGAGGTGCGCGGCATCAACACCAAGGCGCAGCTTGCTGAAGCGGAAGCCGTGATGCAGGCGCGGCTGCGCAAGGCGGCGATGGAGGCCGGCGTCACGCTGATCGCGCCGGAGACTGTGCATCTCGCCGCTGATACAGCGTTCGGCAAGGACGTGACCATCGAGCCCTTCGTGGTGATCGGACCGGGTGTCTCGATCGCCGACGGCACGGTGATCCATTCGTTCTCGCACATCGTGCAGACCACGCTCGGCAAGAACGTGTCGATCGGCCCCTATGCGCGGCTGCGTCCCGGCACCACGCTCGGCGATGGCGCAAAGATCGGCAATTTCGTGGAGACCAAGGCTGCGACCCTGGAGGCCGGCGTCAAGGTCAACCATCTCTCCTATGTCGGTGACGCCACCATCGGCGCCAATTCCAATATTGGCGCCGGCACTATCACCTGCAACTACGATGGCTTCGGGAAGCACAAGACCATCATCGGCAAGGGCGCTTTCGTCGGCACCAACTCGTCGCTGGTGGCTCCCGTGAAGATCGGCGACGGTGCCTACATCGGCTCCGGCTCGGTGATCACCCGCGACGTGCCCGACGATGCGATGGCGCTGGAGCGGAGCCCGCAGACCATTCGGGAAGGCGGCGCTACGCGCTATCGCGAGATGAAGACGGGCGGCAAGAAGCTCGAAACGAAGCCGGAGAAGTGAGCGGCGCTATTCGTCGTCGGAAAATTCCGAGAAGATCGCGCGCGTCAGGCGCCAGCCGCGCGGCTTGGCGCGTTTCGCCGGTTCGCCGGCAGCGTGCTTGATGAAGACAGGCTTGCTTTCCTTGCCGCGCTGGGGCGGCGGCCAATGCGCAAGGTGCGTGCCCGTGGTCTCGCTGGCGTGCACGTACAATGATGACAGACTTTTGCGGTCGGATGAGCCTTTCATGGCCTTGTCTCCTGAGACCGGAATCGTTGGTCAAATATGTTGACAGGAGGTTAACACGCGCGGTCTAACGACGGCCAATTCGACGCAGGCGAAGGTCTGCCGCCACCTGCTGCTGTCGCAATCGGCAATAATTATTGAGTAACTGGTTCCTTAGGAATTTCGCTAGAAACTGCACGCGTCGTTTTGATCATTTTCGACGATTTGGGGGATATTGATCCGCATGTGCGGGATTGTCGGCATTCTCGGGCGCGAGCCGGTTGCAGAGCAATTGGTGGATTCGCTCAAACGTCTTGAATATCGCGGCTACGATTCCGCGGGCGTCGCCACGCTCGAAGGCGGGCATCTCGAACGCCGCCGCGCCGAGGGCAAGCTGAAGAACCTCGAGAAGCGGCTGGAAGCGGAACCGCTCAAGGGCACCACCGGCATCGGCCATACCCGTTGGGCCACCCATGGCAAGCCGACCATGCACAATGCCCATCCGCATGCGACCGAGCGCGTCGCGGTGGTTCATAACGGCATCATCGAGAATTTCCGCGAGCTGCGCGCGGAACTCGAGAAGAACGGCACGGTGTTCCACACCGAGACCGACACCGAGATCGTGCTGCACCTCGTCGACGATCTGCTCACGCGCGGCAACAAGCCCGTCGAGGCGGTGAAGCTGACGCTCGCGCGGCTGCGCGGCGCCTTCGCGCTCGGCCTCATTTTCGCCGGCGAGGACGATCTCATGATCGGCGCCCGCAACGGGCCGCCGCTCGCGATCGGCTATGGCGACGGCGAGATGTATCTCGGCTCGGATGCGATCGCGCTCGGCCCGTTTACCGACACGATCAGCTATCTCGAAGACGGCGACTGGGTCGTGCTGACCCACAGCAGCGCGACCATCTTCGACAAGAACGGCCATGCCATCCAGCGCGAGAAAATCAAGCACGCCGCCTCGACCTCGCTGGTCGACAAGGCCAACTACCGCCATTTCATGGCGAAGGAAATCCACGAGCAGCCGGAAGTGGTCGGCCATACCCTGGCACGCTATGTCGACATGGCGACCGAGCGTGTGTTGTTGCCGGTCAAGCTTCCCTTCGACTTCAAGAACATCCAGCGCATCAACATCACCGCCTGTGGCACCGCGAGCTATGCCGGCTTCGTCGCAAAATACTGGTTCGAGCGTTTTGCGCGCATGCCGGTCGAGGTCGATGTCGCCTCCGAATTCCGCTACCGCGAGGCGCCCTTGCGCAAGGGCGATCTTGCGATCTTCATCTCGCAGTCCGGCGAGACCGCCGATACGCTCGCGGCACTACGCTATGCCAAGGACCAGGGCGTGCATACGCTCGCCGTCGTCAACGTGCCGACCTCGACGATCGCGCGCGAGAGCGAGACCGTGCTGCAAACGCTCGCCGGGCCCGAGATCGGCGTCGCCTCGACCAAGGCCTTCACCTGCCAGCTCATGGTGCTGGCAAACCTTGCCATTGCGGCCGGCAAGGCACGCGGCGAATTGTCCCACGAGGACGAGACCAAGCTCGTGCACGGGCTGGTCGAGATCCCGCGCCTGATGGCAGCGGCCCTCACCACCGAGCTCCAGATCGAGAAGCTCGCGCGCGAGATCGCGAAGTCGCGCGACGTGCTCTATCTCGGCCGCGGCACCAGCTTTCCGCTCGCGCTCGAAGGCGCCTTGAAGCTGAAGGAGATCTCCTACATCCACGCCGAAGGCTATGCCGCCGGCGAGCTCAAGCACGGGCCGATCGCGCTGATCGACGAGACCATGCCGGTCGTCGTCATCGCGCCCTACGACCGGGTGTTCGAGAAGACGGTATCGAACATGCAGGAGGTCGCCGCCCGCGGCGGCAACATCATCCTGATGACCGACGCCAAGGGCGCGGAGGAGGCGACCGTCGAATCCCTCGTCACCATCGTCATGCCGGACATGGCGGCAGCCTTCACGCCGATGGTCTATGCCGTCCCCGTGCAGCTGCTCGCCTATCATACGGCCGTGGTGATGGGCACCGACGTCGACCAGCCGCGCAACCTCGCCAAGTCGGTGACGGTCGAATAGGCGGGAGGGAGCTACGCCGGTCGCGATGTGGTCTTCCATAATCTGCTAGAAGACCCTAGCTTGAGTGTTGCGACCGACCTGGAACCCGAATGACCACCCGCGACGACGCGCCTGCACCTCTGCCTGATCCCATCCCGGAGCCTCATACTGGCCTGATGGGCCGCTTTCGCAACTATTTCCTGACCGGCCTCGTAGTGACGGGGCCGATTGCGATCACCCTGTATCTGGTCTGGTGGTTCGTCACCTGGGTCGACGGTGTGGTGCGGCCGTTCATTCCGCTGGCGTACCGGCCCGAAACCTATATGCCCTACGTCGTTCCCGGCTGGGGACTGATCGTCGCAGTTTTCACGCTGACCTTACTCGGCTTCCTGACCGCCAACCTGATCGGCCGCACCCTAGTCGATCTCGGCGAGACTTTTGTCGGCCGGATCCCGGCGGTGCGCGCGATCTATCGCGGCTTGAAGCAGGTGTTCGAGACTTTGTTCTCGGGCAAGGGTTCGAGCTTCCGTAAAGTCGGCTTGGTTGAGTTCCCATCGCCGGGCATGTGGTCGATCGTGCTGATCTCGCAATCGCCGAACGAGGACGTCGCCCGCAGCCTGCCGGGGCTGGAGGAGCACGTCTCGGTGTTCCTGCCATGCTCGCCGAACCCGACTACCGGCTTCTTCTTCTACGTGCCCAGAAGCAAGATCATCGAGGTCGACATGAGCACCGAGGACGCCGCAACGCTGATCATGTCGGCCGGCGTGGTGCAGCCGGGATCGGCGCCCGACTCGAGAAAGGCCGCAGCTCTCGCCGGCATGGCGAATGCTGCCCGCATTGCCAATGCCTCCACTTCGCGGCCTGAGCCTGCGAAGGTGGAGTAGGGCCATGTCTGTGCGGGATGGCCGCATTCACGCAGGCGCTTTCCTCCTCTGCTAGTCTTCCAGTCGTACCGAGCGCATCGCTCGGAATTCGAACTGGAGTGCACGATGTCCCTAACCATTGCGATCCTCGCACCCGGCGCCATGGGTAGCGCCGTCGCCCGCCGCCTGAGTGAGAACGGCGCGCGCGTGCTGACCTCGTTGAAGGGGCGCAGCGAGGCGACGCTGAAGCGGGCCGTGGATGCCGGCATGATCGGCGCCGAGGACGATGCAATTGCGAACGCCGACATCATCCTCTCGATCGTGCCGCCGGGTGAAGCCGTGGCGCTCGCCGAACGGCTGGCCGCGCTGATCGTCAGGCGCGGGAAGAAGCCGGTCGTAGTCGATTGCAACGCCGTCAATGTCGCTACCGTGCAAAGAATCGAGGAGATCATCGGCTCGGCGCAGGCGCCGTTTGTCGATGCCGGCATCATCGGATTCCCGCCGCAGCCCGGCGGCAAGAGTCCGGCCTTCTACATGTCGGGGGAGCACGCCGGGGACGTCGCGGTGCTGAAAGACCTCGGGCTTGACCTGCGCATCGTCGAGGGACCTGTCGGCGCGGCCTCGGCGCTGAAAATGTCCTACGCGGGAATCGTCAAGGGCCTCGCCGGCATCGGCTCGGCCATGGTGGTCGCAGCAACCAAGGCCGGCGCGGCCGACGCGCTGCGCGACGAGCTTGCGCTGAGCCAGCCCGCGATTTTGGCGCGGCTCGAAGTCGCGCTGCCCGACATGATCCCGAAAGCCTATCGCTGGGTCGCCGAAATGCGGGAGATTTCCGGATTTCTCGGGGCTGACCATCCGGCCAGCCAGATCTACGAGGGTTTTGCGCGCTGGCTCGAGCATCTCGCGAAAGATGCGAACGACGAGGCGGTCGATGCGAGCCTGTTGAAGGCGTTCGCGGCGAAAAGCGCGAAGAAGGGGTGAAGGTCGAGCTGCACGCGCACCTCACCTCGCCCGGCTTGCGGGGAGAGGTTGGATTGCATCGAAGATGCAATCCGGTGAGGGGAAGTTTCCGCGAGTCGTGCTGGTCGACATATGCAGAGCTTTACCTACATCGTCATTGCGAGCGCAGCGAAGCAACCCAGCGTCTCTCCGCGGTGAGTCTGGATTGCTTGTGCGCCAGGCAAGCTGGCGCGGTCCAACCGGTGGAAGTCCGGTCCGGGTAAGCCGTAGCGGGCGCCCGGTAGTGAGTGTTGCGGTGTCGTCGGCGACGGCGGCAGCGAAGCGTACACAACGATGCTGTGGGGTGGCTATTGAGCCGCGAAAGACAGAAACTCGCAGAGGCCGAGGCGGTAAGCAACGTCGAAGGCAACATGTGCGGTCCCGTTATGCGAGGGGCTGACGCTC
>NZ_JADPKQ010000116.1:0-16929 GCF_023074015.1 Bradyrhizobium sp. 142 | reverse complement strand
ACAATCCCGACGCGGAGACACCCCACCCCAGCCCTCCCCCGCAAGCGGGAGAGGGAGCCCACTGCCGATGTCGCCGCATCGTGCACCCATATGCGATTGCCCTGCCGCTTGCGGGGAGAGGTCGGAATTCAAGCGCAGCTTGAATTCCGGGTGAGGGGGACTTTCCGCGAGTCCAACTGTCATCGGGTTTGCGGATGCAGCCCCTCACCCCGACCCTCTCAGCGCGAGCGAAGCTCGTCGCGGCCCCGTAAGAACGGGGAGAGGAAGAAGAGAGTCACGCCAGCGCGCTCTTCAGGTCAAAGCTTTCATCCGCGGCCTGCTCTGGCGTAATCGAGCGGTCCATGCTCTGCAATCTGCGGCCGAACATGTGATCGCCGGCGCGGTTGACCGATTCGATTCCGAGCAGCCTGTCGCCCTTGTAGCAGAACGCGGAGAACGCCTTTTTGGCGGGATCGCCGCGCAGCGCGACGCGGTCGTAACCGGTGGTGAGCCCCGCGATCTGGAGCTTGTCGTCGCCCTGGTCGCTCCAGAACCAGGGATGGCTATCGTAAGGCTTGCGGTCGCCGGTCAGCCGTGCAGCCAGACAGCGCGCGTGATCGGTCGCGTTCTGCACCGACTCCAGCCGCAGCGATCCGCCGAAGCGCGGTCTTGCGAACAGCGCACAGTCGCCGATCGCTGAGATGTTTGGATCGGCCGTTGCAAGATACTCGTCGACGATGATGCCGGCGGCGACCGGCAGCCCCGCCTCCGCCGCGAGCTCGATATTCGGCAGCACGCCGACGCCGACGACGACCAGATCAGCCGGCAAGTGGCGGCCGTCGCTGAGGCTGACGCCGGTGACCTTTCCGCCCTCGGCCTCGATGGAAGTAGCCTGTACGCCGAGGTGAATGCGGATACCCGCCTCGCGATGCCGCGCCTGGAAATACTCCGAGACCTCCGCCGTCACCGCCCGCGCCATCACGCGCGGAGCGAGCTCGAGCACGTCGACCTCGAGGCCCTTGATCCGCGCCGTGGCCGCAAATTCGAGGCCGATGAAGCCGGCGCCGATCACCACCACCCGGGTCTTCGATGGAATGATTGATCGCAGCGCCTCGCTCTCGTCGAGGATGCGCAAGTATTTCACGTCGGGCAGATTGGCGTTGGGCAGGTCGAGCAGACGGTTGCGCGCGCCGGTGGCCAGGATCAGGTGGCCGTAGGCAAGCGTCTCGCCTGATGCGAGGTGCACCTTGCGCCCGGCGCGGTCGATCGATGCGGCGCGCCCCGCGATCAGCTCGATCCTCTGGTCCTGGTAGAATTTCTCCGGCCGGAACATCAGGCTCTCCGGCCCGGCCGAGCCCTTGATATAGGCCTTGGACAGAGGCGGCCGCTGATAGGGCAGATGCGCCTCGTCGTTGATCAGGCAGGTGCGCTCGGAAAAACCCGCCTGGCGCAGCGATGCCGCAGCCTGGTAGCCGCCATGGCCGGCGCCGACGATGATAACGGGTCCGTCCGTCATTGTAACAGCCCGAATTTCTGGACACAGGTGTACCCCACGTCGACTCCTCTCTTGTTGATTTGGCTTGCTAGCCGCGTCGATTGAGGAGCCGGCGCTCGTGTCCGACCCTAAACGATGGCAACGCCATTTGAGCCTATCGTTCCGCCCGACGCAAGACCATCGGGGGCCACCTTGCGCCGGGGATTGTCACTCCCCGCCTTCTGCGATTTAGTTGCGGCGATGACCTCCTGCCGGAGATTTTCCAATGACCGCTCCCGCCTCCCGACCCGATGATCCCGCCTTGCTGCGGATCGATGGCCCGATCGCGACCATCACGCTCAACCGCCCCGCCGCGTTCAACTCGATCAACCTTGCGATCGCGCAGACGCTCGAACGGCTCGCAGCCTATATCGAGGGCGCCGAGGAGATCAGGGTCGTGGTGATCGAAGGCGAAGGCCGCGCCTTCTCGGCCGGCGGCGATCTGCAGACCATCGGCGCTGCCGCCGAGGCCAATACGGTGACGCCGGTCGTCGGCGAACTGCTCAAGCATTATCATGCCTTCATCGAGACCATCCGGCGCATGCCGAAGATTTCGCTGTCCAGCGTGCACGGCTCGGCCGCCGGCGCCGGCATGGGGCTCGCCTTCGTCACTGACCTCTGCATTGCCGCAGACGACGCCAAATTCACGCCGGCCTATGCCAAGATCGGCGTGTCGCCGGACGGCGGCTCTACGGTCGGCATCGTCGGCACGGTCGGCGTCCGCCGCGCGCTGCAGATCTTCCTGTCGGAAGACAGTTTTACTGCGCAGCAGGCCTATGAATGGGGCCTGGTCGCCAAGATCGTTCCCGCGACTGAGCTGAAAGCGGCGACGCGGCAGCTCGCCGAGCGGCTGGCGCAGAATCCGCCGGCCGCGATCGCCGGCACGAAGTCGCTGGTCTACCAGGCTGCCACAACCTCAGTGAAGCAGCAGCTCGACGCCGAGGAGCATAAGATCATCATGGCGATGAACACGGAGGAGTTTCGCGCCGCCGTGAAGAAATTCACCAGCAAAGGGAAGTAGCTGCTCTCCTCATTTTGGACAAATGTAGCCCGTGCCCGCCGGCGACTTGAAGCAGCCGACGGATTCCGGCAGGACCTGCTGCGGCAGCCACAGCACCACGCTCGGGAAGTAGATCGCGAACGCGATGGTCGCCAGGAACACCAGGTAGATCGGTAACGCCGCACGCAGGGCCTTGGCAAAACTGACGCCGACGAATTTCGACGCCATCAGCAACACCAGCCCATAGGGCGGCGTGATCAGGCCGAAGGCGAGTGTGGCGATCAGCACCACACCCATGTGCACGGCGTTGATGTCGCCGGCTTCCGTCAGCGTGTTGACCAGCGGCATGAAGATGATGATGGTCGGCACCGGCTCGATGAAGTCACCGACCACGGTAAACAGCAGCACCATCAGCAGCATGATCAAATGCGGATCGTTGCCGGCGATCGAGGTGATCATTTCGGCGATGTAGCTTGCGCCGCGCAAGTACGCGAGCATCCAGCCGAAGGCGTTGGCGGCGCCGATCGTGATCAGCGGCAGCGAGAAGATCAGCCCGGCGAGGCAAAAGTCGTACGGGATCTTGCTGATGTGCCCACGGTTGAGCGCGGGGATGACGACGAGGATGATCCAGACGACGGCGACGACGCCGGCTTCCGTCGGCGTGAACCAGCCGGTGAGAATGCCGCCGAGCAGGATCACCGGAATCATCAGCGGCAGGGCGGCATCGCCGGCGGCGAACACGATCTGCCGCAGCGGCGCGCGCGGCTTGCGCAGGCCGGACGGGCCGAAGAAATAGCAGTAGATCATCAACCCGAAGCCGATCATCAGGCCCGGCACCACGCCCGCCATGAACAGGCCGGCGATCGAGACGTTGCCGACCGCGCCGTAGACCACGGCGGTGATGCTCGGCGGCACCAGCGCCGCAATGGTCGAGGCGGATGCGATGATGGCGGCGATGAAGGCAGGCTCGTAGCCCTCCCGCTTCATCGGGCCGCCGAGCGCGCGGCTCATGACGGCGACGTCCGCGGTGGTCGAGCCCGACATCTCCGAGAAGAACATGCTGAAGACGACCACGACCTGCGACAGCCCGCCCCTGATATGCCCGACCAGCGACACCGACAGGTTCGCGATCCGCACCACCACGTTGGCCGAGCTCATGAGCTCGCCGACCAAAAGGAAAAACGGGATCGCCAGCAGCGCCTCGGAATCGACGCCGTCAAAGATCTTCTGGATGATCGCGGCGAGCGACACATCCGACAGGATCGCGCCGATGAACACACCCGCCATCAGCGAGAACGGCACGGGGACGCCGAGATAGCCGAACGACAGGAAGCAGACCGTCATCAATGTGAGGACAATCGGTGCGCTCATGGCTGTGCCCTCATCTGCGCCTCTGTGAGGCCAGGCGCAGCATCCTCGTCCGGCGGCTCGGGATGGTCAAAGCCGTTGCGCAAGCCATTGACGAGCTGCTCGATCGTGAACAGGCCGATCAGCACACCCGACAACGGGATGATCGCATAGAGCGAGGCGATCGGCGTGCCCGAGGGTAGGCGAAAGCTGCCGAAGCCACGGAGATAGTTCTGATAGCCGTACCAGATCAGGC
Source organism: Bradyrhizobium sp. 142 (assembly GCF_023074015.1). Lineage (NCBI taxonomy): Bacteria > Pseudomonadati > Pseudomonadota > Alphaproteobacteria > Hyphomicrobiales > Nitrobacteraceae > Bradyrhizobium > Bradyrhizobium sp. 142. Next base: position 12,813 of record NZ_JADPKQ010000116.1, on the reverse strand, counting down.
AGAAGGCGACGCCGAGCACGACGAGGCGGATGGTGACCTCGACGATCAGCCGCGGCGTGCCGTGAATCGCCTCGGAGATCGCCGTGAGATAGAGGTGATCGTTGCGCCGGGTCGCCGCCGCGGTACCGACGAAAATCGCGTAGATGAACAGCGTCGAGGTGACCTCCTGGAGCCAGAGCCAGGGATGACCGATGGTGCGCGTGACGATGTCGGCGGTCACCGACAGCGAGAATCCGAAGCACAGCACGCCGCAGAGGATCATCAGTGCGAGCTCGAGCCAGTCGAGCGCGCGCCATTTGAGATGGCGCTGGCGCTGCACGAGGAGTTTGTCGGAAATGGGCATTTAATCCCCGGTCTCCAGGTCTAGTGCGGAATGACATCAAGTGGGATCGGCAACTGCGGTGGGATTAACCTCTCCCGCTTGCGGGAGAGGCATAGGCCGCCTTCGGCGGCCGTTCCTCTAAGGTACGCCGAGGCGAAGCCTCGGCTATGGCGAAGCGCCGGGTGAGGGCTCCCTCCTCGTTGGGAGTCTCTCCGCGGAGGCACCCTCTCCCCGACCCTCTCCCGCAAGCGGGAGAGGGAGCGCACCACCGGCATCGCGTTAGTTAATCGACCGGATCAGGTTCTTGATCTTCTCGGCATGCGGACCGAGATCCTTGGCGAGCTTGTCGAGATAGGGATCGGCGACCGCCGTAAAGCTCTTCTTGTCGACGTTGTCGACGATCTTGACGCCCATCTTCTTCAGCTTTTCGGCTGCCGTGCGCTCGAGGTCGAACGCCTTCTGCGGCTCCTTGGTGCTGATCTCGTTGGCCGCCGCCTGCACCCAGCCCTTCTGCTCGGCTGACAGGTTCTGCCAGAGCTTGTCGGAGACGAAGACCAGCGCGTTGTTGGCCTCGTGCTCGGTGATGTTGAGGACCGGAGCGACCTCGTAGTGCTTGTTGACGAGATAGACGTTGATGCTGTTCTCGGCGACTTCGACGACGCCGGTTTGCAGCGAGGTGTAGACGCTGCCGAACGGCATATGCACGGTCTGGGCGCCATAGGCCGGGAACATGGTGTCCTCGGTTGCGGTCGCCTGCACGCGGATCTTCAGGTTCTTGATGTCGCCGACATTGTGGATTTCCTTCTTGGAGTACATGTGGCGCACACCCTGCGAGCCCGTGGCGATAACGTGCAGTCCCTGCGTGGTTTCATCGATCATGGTCTTGAGCGCTTCGAACACTTTGGGATCGGCCAGCCCCTTGACCACATGGTTCTCGTCGCGGAACAGGAAGTGCAGCGACATCACGCCGGCCTGCGGCGAGATCGTCGCGGTGTTGGCGGACGAGATGATCGCGAATTCGACGTCGCCCGCCTTCACGAGTTGCAGCACCTGCGGCTCCTGCCCGAGCTGCGCGCCGGGGTACTGGTCGATGATCATGGTGCCCTTGCTCAATTCCTTGAGCTTGTCGGCAAAGAGGTCGCCCGCGATCGAATAGCCGGTGTTGCGCGGCTGGTCATAGGCGAAGCGATAGTGCTTCACCTCCTGCGCCCCGGCTCCAGTAACGAACAGCATGGCGGCCATGGCCACCAACCCACGCATGGATCGTGCAATCATCGTTTCCCCCTGTTTTGTCGCCCGCCGCTTGAGCGGCTGAGCGTTCGTTCGGGTGGCGATCACCCTTTTTCGGTCTTTTGCTCAGTCTGCTTCCCAGTCCTCTGCATGAAGTCGAAGTCGCAGCCCTCGTCGGCCTGCATGATGGTCTCGTTGAACAGCCAGGCGTAGCCGCGGCGCGCCTCGTCCGATGTAACGGCCGGCTTCAATGCGGCACGCCGGCGCTCCAGCTCGGCCGCAGCGACCAGAAGCTCGATGCTGCGTTTGGCGACGTCGAGCCGGATCATATCGCCGTTCTTCACCAGCGCCAGCGGCCCGCCGACTGCGGATTCCGGCGTGATATGCAGCACGATGGTCCCGAACGCCGTGCCGCTCATGCGCGCATCCGAAATGCGCACCATGTCCTTGGTGCCGCCCCGCGCCAACTTCTTCGGGATCGGCAGATAGCCCGCCTCGGGCATGCCGGGCGCGCCCTTCGGGCCGGCATTGCGCAGCACCAGCACGTCGTCGGCATTCACATCAAGATCGGGATCATCGACCCGCAGGGTCATGTCCTCGACGGATTCGAACACCACCGCACGGCCGGTGTGCTGCAACAGCTTCGGACTCGCGGCCGACTGCTTGATCACCGCGCCGCGCGGCGCGAGATTGCCGTGCAGGACGGCAAGGCCGCCTTCCTTCTTGATCGGATTGTCGCGCGGGCGGATCGCGTCCTGGCCGGGCACGTCTTCCGCATTGGCAACGACATCGCGCAGCGTCTGGCCCGCGATCGTCTTTGCGTCGAGATCGACGAGGTCGCCAAGCTGCACCAGCAATTTCGGCACGCCGCCAGCGTGATGGAAATGCTCCATATAGTGCTCGCCCGACGGCTTGAGATCGACCAGCACTGGCACCTCGCGGCCGAGTTGGTCGAAGGCGCCGAGATCGAGCCGGTGCGGCGAGCGATGCGCCATCGCCGTCAGATGGATGAGGCCGTTGGTCGAGCCGCCGATGGCTTGCAACACCACCTGCGCATTTCTGAACGAGGCCGGCGTCAAGACTTCGCTCGGCTTCGGCCCCTTGGTCTTGGCCATCTCCGCGGCAACCCTGCCGCTGGCCTCGGCGAGACGGAAGCGTTCGGCATGCGGCGCGGGAATGGTCGCGCTCATCGGCAGCGACAGGCCCATCGCCTCGACCATGCAGGCCATGGTCGAGGCCGTGCCCATCACCATGCAGGTGCCTACCGATGGCGCGAGGCGACCGTTCACCGCCTCGATCTCGGCATCATCCATTTCGCCGGCGCGATACTTGCCCCACAGCCGGCGGCAGTCGGTGCAGGCGCCCAGCACCTCGCCCTTGTGGTGACCGACCACCATCGGCCCCACCGGAATGACCACGGTCGGCAAATCGGCGCTGATCGCCGCCATCACCTGCGCGGGAAGAGTCTTGTCGCAGCCGCCGATCACGATCACCGAATCCATCGGCTGGGCCCGGATCATCTCCTCGGTGTCCATCGCCATCAGATTGCGCAGGTACATCGAGGTCGGATGCGCAAAGCTCTCGGCGATCGAGACGGTCGGGAACACGAACGGCATGGCGCCCGACAGCATCACGCCGCGCTTGGCGGCCTCGATGATCTGCGGGACATTGCCGTGGCAGGGATTGTAATCACTATAGGTGTTGGTGATGCCGACGATCGGGCGCTCGAGCGCGTCGTCGGAATAGCCCATGGCCTTGATGAACGCCTTGCGCAGGAACAGCGAGAAGCCGGCATCGCCATAGCTCGTCAGACCCTTGCGCAAGCCACTGCTCATCAAGCCACTCCATTCCGCCTCGCCATTGTGGTACAGCCTGCCCCTTGATTGTCAATAACCCAAGCGACTTTTCCGCTGTTTCGGGATCACGGCACCGCAATATGCCAAGATTATTGACAATCCAAGGCTTCCCTGCTCCACAGAAGGACCGGCCAGACGCCGGGAGGCTGAGGGCATGTCCGACACGCACACCGCTGAGACAATGACGGTCCGGCGCGACGATCCGGACAACGTCGTCGCGCGGCTCGAAGAGGACATCATCTTCGGCCGCCTCGCGCCGGGCGCGCGCCTGACCGAGGACGCGCTGATGTCGGCCTATGGCACCTCGCGCCACTTCGTGCGCCAGGCGCTGGTGGACGCGGAGCGGCGCGGCATCGTCCGCCGCGAGAAGAATGTCGGCGCCACCGTGCGGTTCTATTCGTCCGAGGAAGTCCAGCAGATCTACGAGGTCCGGGAGATGCTGACCCGGCAGGCCGCGCTGATGATCCCCCTGCCCGCACCGCCGGCACTCATCGACGAACTGACCGCGTTGCAAAGCCGGTATTGCGCGAAGGCCGACGCGCAGGACCTGCGCGGCATTCACGAGACCAACGACGCCTTCCACCTCGCGCTGTTCGGGGCTTGCGGCAATCCCTATCTGGTGCGCTCACTGCAGGACTACATGAACCTGACGCTGCCGATGCGCGCGAAGAATCTCGCTGATCGCGACGGGCTCGCGCAGTCGCGGCGCCAGCATGAATTGATGATCGAGCTTCTCAAGGGCCGCGACAGCTGGGCGCTCGCCCAGCTCTGCGTCGATCACATGCAGTTCAGCAAGAAGGATTATCTGGCGCGGATTGGGGACGAGGGAGCTGGGCAGTAAGGGGCGCGCACTCGTAAATGTGGGATATCCTCCAGCCTGAATCGACGCACCGCGTCAAGACAGGCATCAAGACCTTTTGTCAAGCCATCGAAATAACGCAGAGCCAGACTACATAGGGATCGCCGTCCGGCGGCACCTCACCCTTCTGCCGAATGAAATGACATGACCGAACAGACCCTGGCTGACCCGATCGACCAACGGCAAGAGCTGTCGCGCGGCTTTTCGCGATACCAGACAATCCTCGTTGCGTTGCTGGCGCTGGTCCAGTTCACGATCATCTTCGATTTCATGATCATGTCGCCACTCGGCGCCATCATCATGCCGGCGCTCGATATCTCGGCCGCGCAATTCGGCGTGGCGGTCTCGGCCTACGCCTTCAGCGCGGGAATTTCCGGCATCCTGGCAGCCGGGTTTGCCGATCGGTTTGATCGCAAATGGCTGCTTCTGTTCTTCTATCTCGGCTTTACCCTTGGAACGGCGCTGTGCGCGATCGCTCCCAACTACCATGTGCTGCTGCTCGGGCGGATCGTCACCGGTCTGTTCGGCGGTGTGATCGGCTCGGTCGTGCTCGCCATCGTGACCGATTTGTTTGCGCTGCAATTGCGCGGCCGCGTCATGGGTTTGGTGCAAACCGCCTTCGCTGCGAGCCAGGTGCTTGGCATTCCGGCCGGTCTTTTTCTCTCCAACCACTGGAGCTGGCACGTCGCGTTCGGCGCATTGGTCGGCCTGTCGGTGATCGGGATGGCCGCCGTGCTGTTCCTGATGAAGCCGGTGAACGGCCATCTCGTGCTGAAGCAGGACAAGAACCCGTTCCAGCATCTGATCGCAACGGTGGCGCAGCCGCGGTATTGGATGGCATTTTCGGTGACGACGCTGCTGGCGACCGGCGGCTACATGCTGATGCCGTTCGGCAGCGCCTACACCGTGCACAATCTCGGCATCGACATCGTTCACCTGCCGACGATCTATCTCGTCTCCGGCCTGTTCAGCATTTTCATCGGGCCGCTGGTGGGACGCGCCAGCGATGCTTTCGGCAAATACCCCACCTTTGTCTTCGGAAGCGCCATGTCCATCGTCATGGTGCTGATCTACACGCATCTCGGCGAGGTGAGCCTGACGGTCGCGATCCTGGTCAACGTCCTGATGTTCGTCGGCATCTTTTCACGCATGATCCCGTCGCAGGCGTTGATCTCCGCAATCCCGGATCCGGCACAACGCGGCTCCTTCAGCGCGATCGGCGCCTCGCTGCAACAACTCTCCGGCGGGCTCGGCTCCGTGCTCGCCGCCGCTCTGATCGCACAGGATGCCGACGGCACGCTCCGGCATTTCGACCGGCTGGGATACGTTGTCGTTACGACGGCGGTGGTATCGCTGATCCTCATGTACCTGGTGCAGATGCCCATCGCGGCCCAAGCCGGCAAACGGGTGGTTTGAGGCGACCTTCCGTTTGCCTCTCCCCGCTTGCGGGGAGAGGGAGCGCACCTGAGCTGCGGCAACAGCTTGAGCTACACCGTCATGCGCTAGCGCTTATTCCAGTCGATGATGCCGCTCGCGTCGCCGTCGAACTCATTGCTGCAGAATGCGCCGCCCTGGTAGTGATCGCCGATCGGATCGGGCTTCAGCTTGGCCTGTTCCGCCATCGCATGCGCCACATGATCCTCGGAGCGGCCGATCGGGCGATAGCCGAACTCGTAGGCGCGGTGGTTGTCCCACCAGGCGCGCTCGTTCAACGATACGCCATAGAAGATCTCGAAATGAATGTCGGGATGCTCGAGCCCGATCTTACAGAGCTGCACCAGATCTTCCGGCTTCAGCCACATCGAGATCCGGCGATGATCGAGCGGCCTCTCGTCGCAATTGCCGATCCGGATGCAGGTGACCTTTAGACCGTGCTTGTCGGCATAGAGCGAGCCGACCGCTTCGCCAAACACCTTGCTGACACCGTAGCGCCCATCGGGACGCACGGTGACGTCGGTGTCGATCCTGCGGTGGCGCGGATAGAACCCGACCGTATGGTTGGACGAGGCGAACACCACGCGCTTGACGCCCTTCCTGTACGCCGCCTCGAACAGATTATAGCCGCCGATGATATTGGCCTGGAGGATGTCGTTCCAGGGACCCTCGACCGAATAGCCGCCGAGATGGATGATGCCGTCGACGCCCTCGCAGATCGCCTCGACCTGCGCCATGTCGGACAGGTCCGCCGCCCTAAACTTTTCGTTCGAACCGAGATCGGCGGGCGGGCGGATGTCGCTGAGCAACAGGTCCGGATAGATCGGTGGCAGCAGTTTTCGCAAGCGCGTTCCGATTCCGCCCGAAGCTCCCGTCAACAAGATGCGCGGCATGTCTTTCCTCGTATTTAGCGACCGATTTGCGGCCGTAGATAACTGATGATAGCAGACTTGGACAGAGGGAACGCAATAACGAGACTGCACATGAACGATGCATCGTCCCAATTCCAGGAAACGCCGCAAGGCTGGCGGCCGGCGACCTATTACCCCGATCCAGCCATTCGAGCACTCGACCCGCGCTTCGAAAAATACTGGCTCAAGCTGTCGGCCGTGGAGCGGCTGACCACCGGCCTGCGCTGGGCCGAGGGTCCGGTATGGTTCGGCGACGGGCGCTATCTGCTCTGCAGCGATATTCCGAACCAGCGCATCATCAAATGGGAGGAGGAGACCGGCGCGGTCTCGGTGTTCCGCAAGCCCTCGAATTTCGCCAACGGCAACACGCGCGACCGCCAGGGTCGGCTTGTCACCTGCGAGCACGGCGGCCGTCGCGTCACCCGCACCGAGTATGACGGCTCGATCACGGTGCTGATGGATTCCTTTGGCGGCAAGCGGCTGAACTCGCCGAACGACGTCGTGGTGAAGTCCGACGGTTCGATCTGGCTCACCGATCCGACCTTCGGCCTGCTCGGCAATTACGAGGGCTACAAGGCCGAATCCGAGATCGAGCCGAACGTCTACCGGTTCGATCCAGTGACCGGCAAGGCGACCATCGTCGCCGAGGGGGTGCTCGGGCCGAACGGGCTGTGCTTCTCGCCGGATGAGACCATCCTCTACGTCGTGGAGTCTCGCGGCGTGCCTAACCGAAAAATCCTCGCCTATGACGTCTCGGCGGACGGCACCACGATTTCCAACAAGCGCGTCTTCATCGATGCAGGTCCAGGCACGCCGGACGGCATGCGCTGCGACATCGACGGCAATCTCTGGTGCGGATGGGGCATGGGCGATCCCGAGCTCGACGGCGTCATGGTGTTCGCGCCCGACGGCGTCATGATCGGCCGCATCGCGCTGCCCGAGCGCTGCGCCAACCTCTGCTTCGGCGGCGTCCAGCGCAACCGCCTGTTCATGGCGGCGAGCCAGTCGATCTACGCGCTGTATGTCAACACGCAGGGCACGGTGGGGGGATAGGCCCCGCCGTCATTGCGAGGAGCTCTTGCGACGAAGCAATCCAGACTGTCTCCGCAGACAGATTCTGGATTGCTTCGCTTCGCTCGCAATGACGAGAGGTGACGCCTACGCCGCGTTGAAGCCGGCGACGGCCTTCACCTCGAGGAAGTCCTCGAGGCCGTACTTGCCCCACTCGCGGCCGTTGCCCGACTGCTTGTAGCCGCCGAACGGCGCGGAGCGGTCATTGGGCACGCCCTGGAGGTTGACGTTGCCGGCGCGGATCTGGCGCGCGACGCGCTTGGCGCTCTCGACCGTGTCGGCCGAGACGTAGCCGGCAAGGCCATACGGCGTGTCGTTGGCGATCTGCACCGCATCGGCTTCGTCCTTGGCGCCGATGATCGTCAGCACCGGTCCGAAGATTTCTTCACGAGCGATCGTCATGTCAGGTGTGACGTCGGCGAAGATGGTCGGGCGGACGTAGAAGCCCTTGTTGACGCCCTCGGGCAGGCCCGGGCCGCCGGCGACGAGCGTTGCGCCCTCGTCGATGCCCTTCTTGATCAGCCCCTGGATCTTATCCCACTGGCCGCGGTTGACCACGGGGCCGATGGTGGTGCCTTCGGCGCGGGGATCGCCGGCCTTGGTCTTGTCGGCAACCGCCTTCGCGATCGCGGCGACTTCCTTCATCTTCGACAGCGGCACGATCATGCGCGAGGGCGCATTGCAGGACTGGCCGGAGTTGTTGAACATGTGCATCACACCGCCGGTCACCGCCTTTTGCAGGTCGGCGCCTTCGAGGATGACGTTCGGCGACTTGCCGCCGAGCTCCTGGCTGACGCGCTTCACGGTCGGAGCTGCGCGCTTGGCAACGTCGATGCCGGCACGGGTCGAGCCGGTGAACGAGATCATGTCGATGTCGGGGTGCTCGCTCATGGCAGCGCCGACCTCGGGGCCGAGACCGTTGACGAGATTGAACACGCCCTTCGGCACGCCGGCTTCATGAAGGATTTCCGCGAATATCAGCGCCGAGGTCGGCGTGAATTCCGACGGCTTCAGAATCATGGTGCAGCCGGCGGCGAGCGCGGGCGCGACCTTGCAGGCGATCTGGTTGAGCGGCCAGTTCCAGGGCGTGATCATGCCGACGACGCCGATCGGCTCGCGCAGCACCATCGCGGTGCCGGCCGGTTCCTCGAAATGATAGTTCTTGAGCACGTCGAGCGTGGTCATGAGATGGCCGAGGCCGGCGCCGGCCTGGAGCTTCTCTGCCATCGGCAGCGGCGCGCCCATCTCGTCGGAGACGGCGGCGCCGATCTCCTTGAGGCGGCCCTTGTAGACCTCGATGACTTTCGAGAGCAGCGCGACGCGATCTTCGCGGCTGGTCTGGGAGAAGGTTGCGAAGGCGCGCTTGGCGGCGGCGACAGCCTTGTCGACGTCGGCCTTGGAGCCCAGCGCAACCTCGTACATCGCCTCTTCCGTCGCCGGATTGACCACGGCGGTGGATTTCTTGACGGCGGGATCGACCCAGGCGCCGTCGATGTAGAATTGCATGCGATTGACCATCGTTAACCTCTTCTTGGGGGCTTGGGGGCGTTTCGGCAGGCATCCTTGCACGAAAGCGCCTGCAATTGAACCCGCCATATGCGGGGCCAGCGTTGCGGCGGACGGAGGTTATATGAGCCGATGGCGGAGGGGTGGCAAGGTGGCTCCGCCGTCATTCCGGGGCGCGACAAAGTCGCGAGCCAGGAATCCATTTCACCACCTGTACTGAGGCCCAATGGATTCTCAGATGCGCAATTGCGCATCATAGCTCGGCGCTGCGCGTCGCCCCGGAATGACAGGGCAGTTACCTTGACTACACCGCCATCTTGCGATGAAGCACCGGCGCGCCGGTGGTGAGGCTTTCGGCCGCATCGATGATGGCGTTGGCGTCGATACCGTAATGGCGGTAGAGGTCGGCGATGCTGCCGGTCTGGCCGAACTGCTCAACGCCGAGCGCCTCGACGCGGTGGCCGCGGACGCTGCCGAGCCAGCCGAGCGCTGCCGGATGGCCGTCGATCACGGTGACGATGCCGCAGTCGCGCGGCAACGGCGCGAGAAGCTTCTCGATATGGCTGAGATGCTGCACGCCGCGGCGATCGCGCCGCAATTTTCGCGCCGCAGTCCACCCCGAATGCAGGCGGTCCGCCGAGGTGATCGCGAGCAGGCCGATGTCGCGGCGGCTCTCGCCGATGAAGCCGGTCGCCTCGATCGCTTCGGGCGCAACTGCCCCGGTATAGGCGATCACGAGCTCGGCATTGGGCCCGGGCTTGCGCAGCCAGTAGGCGCCGTCGGTGATGCCCTGCTCCAGTTCGGCCGTCATGATGCGCTGCGCCTGCTCGATGCTGCGCGTCGAGAGCCGCAAATAGACGGAACCGGCCTCGCCCGGATCGCGCTGCATGTAATTGAACCCCCAACCCATGATCACGGCGAGCTCGTCGACGAAGGCAGGCTCGAACGAGGCGAGCCCGTCCTGCGCCATGCCGATCAGCGGCGTCGCGATCGATTGGTGCGCACCGCCTTCGGGCGCCAGCGTGATGCCCGACGGCGTCGCCGCCACCATGAAGCGCGCGTCCTGGTAGCAGGCATAGTTCAGCGCATCGAGCCCGCGCTCGATGAAGGGATCGTAGAGCGTGCCGACCGGCAGCAGCCGCTCGCCATTGATCTGGTGCGACAGGCCAAGCGCGGAGAGCATGATGAACAGGTTCATCTCGGCGATCCCGAGCTCGAGATGCTGTCCTTTCGGCGAGGCATCCCAATTGAACGTCGAGGGAATTTTCTCACTGCGGAATAAATCCGCTTTCTCGGCGCTTGCGAACAGGCCGCGCCGGTTCACCCAGGGCCCGAGATTGGTCGAGACGGTAACGTCCGGTGATGTCGTGACGATACGCCTGGCCAGCTCGCTGTCGCTGCGTGCGATCTCGTTGAGCACGAGGCCAAAGCCCTGCTGGGTCGACATCTGCGGCGACGGCTTGAACGCGAGCTGCGACGGCACCTCGACCACGGGCGCGGTGAGCCGGCGGCCGTCCTGGTTGAACGGCACGCGCGCGAGGAACGCGTCGAGCTCGGCGGCATCCTGGGCGAGACCCTCGTACCTGTCCCATTCGTGGCCCGGACGGATGTTCTGGCTGGCGCGATATTTCTCCATCTGCGCAACGGTCATCAGGCCGGCGTGATTGTCCTTGTGGCCCTGGAACGGCAGGCCGACGCCCTTGATGGTATAGGCGATGAAGCAGACCGGGCGATCGTGGTCGATCTGTTCGAACGCCTCGAGCATGCTCGCCATGTCATGGCCGCCGAGGTTCGACATCAGCGCCAGCAGTTCGTCGTCGCTGCGGCAGTCGATCAGTTTTGTGATCGGACCCTGGTCGCCGATCTCGTCGTGCAGGTGCTTGCGAAAGGCCGCACCGCCCTGGAAGCACAGCGCCGCATAGAGCGCGTTCGGGCAATTGTCGATCCAGCGCTTCAATGCTTCGCCGCCGGGCTCGGCAAAGGCCTCGCGCATCAGCCGGCCGTACTTCACGATGACGACGTCCCAGCCGAAATTGCGGAACATGGTCTCGAACTTTTCCCAGAGCCCTTCGCGCACGACGGCATCGAGCGACTGGCGGTTATAGTCCACGACCCACCAGGTGTTGCGCAGCCCGTGCTTCCAGCCCTCGGCGAGCGCCTCGAAGATGTTGCCTTCGTCCATCTCGGCATCGCCGACCAGCGCAATCATCCGCCCTTCGCGGCGATCCTTCATCCAGCCATGCGCTTTGACGTAGTCCTGCACCAGCGAGGCGAACAGCGTCTGCGCAACGCCGAGACCGACCGAGCCGGTCGAGAAATCGACGTCGTCGACATCCTTGGTGCGCGAGGGATAGGACTGCGCGCCCTTGAAGCCGCGAAAGTTCTCCAGCTTCTCACGGCTCTGCCGGCCGAACAGATACTGGATGGCGTGGAACACCGGGCTGGCATGCGGCTTCACCGCGACGCGATCCTCGGGCCGCAACACATGAAAATACAGCGCCGACATGATGGTGGCGAGCGAAGCGGACGAAGCCTGGTGGCCGCCGACCTTCAACCCATCCGCGTTGGTGCGGATATGGTTGGCGTGATGGATGGTCCAGGACGACAGCCACAGCGCCTTGCGGCCAAGGGCGGACAGGATTTCGAGACGAGCGGAATCAACGGGCATGGCGATGCTCCGGCAAATAAGGCCCCGATCATACGCCTGCCGGCTGCGCCAGATTTCTCAATTTTTCGCGCCATACCCACCTTTATTGGGATATTTTTCCAATCTATACCCGCGGAACACAGGTTTCATCCCAATGCCCGAGCTCGACGCCATCGACCGCAAGATCCTCGCTTTGCTCCAGAACGACAGCCGGCTGACCATGCAGGAGCTCGCCGACAAGGTCGGGCTCTCGGTCTCGCCCTGCCATCGCCGCGTCAAGCTGCTGGAGGAGCGCGGCGTTATCTCGCGCTATATCGCGACCGTCGACCAGAAGGCGCTCGGGCTGCATGTCAGCGTCTTCATCTCGATCAAGCTGGCCCGGCAGAAAGAGGAGGACCTCAACCGCTTTGCGCGCGCAATCTCGAAATGGGACGAGGTGCTGGAATGCTATCTGATGACTGGCAACCGCGACTACCTGCTCCGCGTCGTCGCCGCCGACCTCGCCTCCTACGAAACCTTCCTCAAGACCAAGCTGACCCGGCTCGACGGCATCGCCTCGATCGAGTCGAGCTTTGCACTGAGCCAGGTGAAGTATTCGATCGCACTGCCGGTGTAGGGCCTCCGACTCCCCGTCATTGCGAGCGCAGCGGTCGCGGTAGGGACGCTCATTGCTGAGCGCCCCCCCGCACAGATCCGTACGTGCGGCTTTCCCGCATACGGCTCCCACCTCGGGTGAGTGACGGCGAAGCGTGCTCGCGGCCAAGGATGACGGATGTTGGGCCTGGGGAGGCAGTCACAGGCGAGGCGACTGATCGTCTCCCACCTCATGCCATCGGTCTGGCTGCGGCGCCGGAGCGTGCGTCTCCAGAGTTCGATGACGAAGAAGCGGAAGGCGCTGAGCGCCCGACTGTTGGTCGGCACCGCATGGTCGTTGAAGTAGCCGGTGACGACCTGCCGCAGCCATTTACCCTGTTCGA
>NZ_JADPKQ010000260.1:0-16950 GCF_023074015.1 Bradyrhizobium sp. 142 | reverse complement strand
TCTGTTGGGCCATCCCCACTCCTCTCGAAAAAGGAGCGAAGTCCGGCTGATTCGCGGATCACCCAACGGCGTTCATCACGCCCGTCCACAGCCCTGTTATCCTGGTCGCCATCGACCGGAACAGGTGGTCGTCATCCACCGGAAACGGTGGTCGCCTTCAACCGGAAACCCTGGTCGCCATGGACCGGCGCGCGCACAGAAGATCGAGCGTCCGCGGGCGGCGCTGCTGGACCGCAGATACAGGAACGCTCCAAGCAGCGTGCCATAGTTCTTTCTAAAGTCTCCGTTGAGCTTGGCAATCTTGGCCAGCTCAGGCGAGACATCGACCTGACCCGACATGAGGCTGGTTCCCTTTCGAATTGATGGATAGGACCTGCTGGCGCTCCGTTAGGAACCGCGCCCTGATTATCCGGTTTGCTGTCTCGCTAGCTTGCCCAAGCTGGCGGAGCGGCCCCGGCGTACCCCAAAAGCCACCCTGAAGCCGGGGCCGTCTCTCCGCCATCGGTGCCAAATGAAAGAGGCCGCCAAAAGGAGGCGGCCTTCATCTTACAATGGTGCCTGCAGTCCCGGCGAGGTCAGCCACTTATTCACCTCTACGGTCGCATCGATCTGCCGGGCCTTCTGCAAAAGCTCTGCACGGCGGATGCCGAGGGGCATCCCTTTAGCCTGTTGGCGCAACTTGATCGCATCTTGCGCGAGACAGTATTCGAATGTCGATGATTGCTCCGGGGATCGTCGAACCGGCATGATGGTGCTCCCTGTGGAGTTGGGCGGGAGCATTACCGGACTCTCAGTCACCGATATGAACCAGAGGGCAGCGCGGTGATGTCCGGACTAGGCACCTCCGGTATGGCGAAGTCCATCTAATTCGCATTTCGCTGGGAAAGCCAGCAGCGTCGACGAGGGCCCGCCAGCGCGAACCAGCGGGCCTTTGATTTCGCGGCAATCAAATGCGCTAACGCACTGAGCGCAGATACTGGTCTGGCCGGTTGACCCGGTTCATCTCAGCGAAGGCCTTCGCTACCTCTTCCGCCGTATGCTTCGCCTTGAAGTTCTGCCATGCGACCATGAATCGTCCCTTCGCCTCATCTAGCGAGCCAGCTTCCCCGAACGGCGGACCGGGAAGCGTCACGATGCACGTCCACAACCAGAGCCCTGGGGAGCGTTCGCTAGCGTAGCGGATACGCCCGACCAGCTATCGATCCTCGTGGACCGTGTAATCATCGAGGCCAATCTTTCGCAGGGTCAGAGGCATTGTGGCTTGCTGCTGGCTAGGACCAAATAACCTCCGGCTGCTCGAACGGTCCCAATCACTGGAGCGCAGCTGGCTCGCGCTGCAAGCGAGCCGCCTACATCCGGCTGCTGACGATCTGCTGGCGCTCCGTTAGGAACCGACCCCTCATCATCCCGTTTGCTGTGTCGCTGGCTCTGTGTGAGCTGGCGGAGCGGCCCCGGTGTCCCCCCTGCATTCAGCCCCAAACCGGGCCGTCTCTCAAACGTCAGGAGTCGTAGCGGTCTGCCTGACTTGCGGCAAACGTGGCGCCATTCTCAGGGGCGGTAGTGAGTTGACTATGATGAACGTTCGCTGATCTTTGATGAACCTGCTCCGTCTGTTCGGCGGAGTCGGTCGAGGCGCCTTTCTAGTTCTTCCTTTTTGGCAATGATCCTTGCGGCCAGAATCTGATCGACGTCCGTGAACAGAGCCCACAGCTCATCGATGGACATGTTCTCAAACTGCTGTCGGTAATCACGAATGTCCAAAGTCGAGCCCTGCTGGGATGGGCAGCAGCTAGGTCTTCAAAGGCCCGATTCCGTACGTCGATTTAGATTATCGCGTTGCTGGCCGGGCCAACTGGGCTGCCCTCATAAATCGTCTTCCTAGTTTCGCGTGCCGCATCGAAGATTTTGCGCTCGGCCTCGGCTACTTTGTCTCGAAGGTTCGCAAGTTCGAAAACTTGAGAAGCGAGTGCCTCAAAGTGTTGGCGCAGAGCGAAATGACAATCATCAAGTTGCGCACGATCATCCATTGCACGCCCCTTTATTATTGTAATGCCCCAGAAGATTCGCCATTGGAGCAGCCTGGTAGAATAGGAAAATTCGGCAATCTGGTCTGTTCGGTATTCGACATTGGCTGTCTTTTTTCCTCGGTGGACGCGCGAACTAGTGACCAAACCGGCCGATCACCACGGCGTGTTTGCCGCCGAGGTGGGCGAGAGATCTGCCGATTTGTAAAATACCGCAAGACGCCTATCTTTTCGCACATGCGTATGGCGTACGAGCTCTGCCTGGCAACTGCCGGCAAGCAGGTTCCAACAGGACCGGATTGGATCCACGAAGTGAAGCACGACGGCTACCGGATGCTGGTGATCCGGGAGAATAAGCGCGTGCGGCTGCTCTCTCGCAACGGCACGGATTGGACCAAGCGCTATCCTTGGATTGCGGAGGCGGCGCTGAAGAACCGGCAGAAGCAGATCGTCATTGATGGAGAAGCGGTAATCTTGGGCGTTGATGGCATCTCCGACTTCAACGCGCTGCACTCCCGTAAGCGCGACTATGAGGCGCAGCTTTACGCCTTCGACGTGTTGAAGATGGACGGGGATGACCTACGCGACCTGCCACTGCATCTAAGAAAGACAAATTTACACCGGCTGTTAGCGCGCCGGCCGGACGGGATCACCGTCGCGCCGTTTGAGCGTGGTGAAATTGGTCCGGATCTGTACCGTGCTGCCTGCCGCATGGGTCTTGAGGGCTTAGTCTCGAAGCACCGCGATCGGCCCTACCGCGGCGGCCGTCAGAACCACTGGATCAAGGTCAAAGACCTCAGTGCGATGGAACGCGAGCTCTGCATGGTCAGGAAATCGAAGAAGAGCCGACACAACATTATCCGAAGCGGCCTGAGGCGGCCTCAGTTCAGCTTGCGGCGTAGCTCCTCAAGGATGGCGCGCTGCTGATCGTTTCCTCTTGTTCGAGTTCGCCCGCCTTCTGGACTTGCGTTGCCAGTATTCCGATTGCGATCGGCCTCGTGAGCGCTTTCGGTGACTGCTAACCCCTGGTGCCCGCCGGCTTGGAACAAAGCTCAAGGCCACCATTTGGAATTGCATGAAATGGCTTGTCGGCAGCGTTGCCGCCGTCCTGGTCTGTTTAGGCATCTATGCCGGGTCGGCTTTCGTTTCGCTAGTAGGTTTGGTTTCGGCCGTTCGGGATGCCGATGTCGCTCAGATCATGGCCCGGACGGATATGCCGCGTGTTCGCCATTCGCTCGTCGACCAGGTGATTGCGGCCTATCTGGACCGCCTTGGGCAGAAACGGCCACTCCGACCGATTGAGCGAGTGGCGATCAACACCTTTGGCGCAACGGTTGCCGATGATCTCGCCGCCAAACTCATGACACCCGAGAACCTATCAGTCCTTCTGAAAAGCGGCACCGTTCGCAATGCGCCGGAGAACATTACCTTTGGATCGATGTCGTCCTTGGCCGAAGTAGACATTTCGAACATCTTCGCCGTTGCCGGACGGGTCAGGCCCGTTAAGCCGGTCGAGTTTGCGTTACGGCTTGCCGAGGGCGAGAACGCCGGCAGCATCAGTATGCATTTTGTGGGGACAGCGTGGAAGCTGTCAGGCATCACCCTACCGCCTCGCGTCCTGGCCCAAATGGTCGACAGGCTGCCGACGCGCTGACCCGTTGCGCTCGCCCTCCGGTTGCGGTTGGATCATCGTTTTTGGGATCACTTCCATGGCCGTCCAATTGATAGTCGCGAAGATACTCAGAGACGAGCTTGCATTGCGGGGCATCCGATCATTGACACCCGAAGACTCAGAGGCGATCGCTGCGCGGATCTTCGAGCGGATCACCGATCTTGAATTGGAGCTTGCCGCGCGCGCCTTCAACAAGCTTGAAGGGCCGCGACCGCGATAGACCGAGATGACGAAGCAGGGCACTGATTCCATCTACCATCCGCTGCGAAGGAAGCTGGAGGGCGTGCGGGAGCACGCTGTGCGGTTCACTTTCGCAGAAATTGAGGACATCCAAGGAAGGCCGCTGCCTGCTTCTGCCTACAAGTTCAGTGCGTGGTGGGGCAACGAGAGCTCTCGCAAGGCTGGTCACACGCAAGCCATGGCATGGCTTCTCGCAGGTTTCCAAGCCAAGGTATCTCTGGCGAGTCGAACAGTCGAGTTACGCAGAGGCTAAGCGATTGACACTCAAATAAGTTGGGCCCGCATCAGGCGCGCGGTACAGCCCCTTCAAGAACTGTAGGATAGGTCGCAGCCGTCGACCTCGAGTTTTCCTTGACACCAAGGCGGCATAAGGCCTCAGCTACCTTGAATGCGGTTGAACTTGCGGCTGATCGATCAGGCGCGGAGCGGTGATGTCCTGCAGCTGCAACCGCAATGATGAGCCGGACGTGCATCACGGAATACTATGCGAGAGCTACTCACTGAGAAGATTTAGAAGGATTACGAATACGCGAAGAGAGCGGACAGCCTAAGCCGCGCTTAGTCTCATTTGGAGTAACGCACATGGCAGATCCTCTGAGCCAGAAGGACATCGAGCGCCGCGCATATCAGCTGTGGGAGCAAGCCGGAATGCCTAAGCAGCGGGATCAAGAGTTCTATCTGGAAGCGGAACGACAGCTGAAAGAGCTGACCCGCCACGAACTCAAGCTGCCGAATACGCTGTAGAAAGCCGCAAGAGAAGTCCGAGCCTTTTTACGGCGTCGAGATCAATCCACTAGCTGTTGCAGCTATCCAGCGGTTGCCCCAACGCACGATGGAGTCGATTCGTCCAATGCCGGGGACTGTGTCGCCGCGCGTTGCCATCCGAACCCCGTCGGGCCCTCCAAGAACCGCCGTCCCGCCGCGAACATCAAGAACGGTCCAGCCTACAATAGCTGTCGGCCTTGTCTCCGGCGGGGCCATGAGAGGTGCGGTGGGTGTTATCGAGCCGGTCACCGTCATATCTGCTTGGACAGCCTGAGACGCCGTGCTGGAAGCGTCCAGGGATAGATGACCCCCGTCCGCCCATGCGGCCGCAGGCTTGGCGGAAATGCTCGCTCGATCCGCGGACCTTTGACTTGCGCCTGGCGGCGTTCGCAGACCTAGGGTCGATACCGTCTGTCGCGGGCCTTCGGTCTTGCGGCCCGACTTTGTTTCGGCAGTTCGACGCGAAGGTGCTTCTGTCTGAGTGGTTGAATTGAGTGACGCGAGTGTTATGGGACCGTACCAAGCAAAGCCGCCAACCCATCCGAACACAAAACCAATAATCAGTGCGCCTGTGACCAGGCAAAGGGTGCGCGTTCGATCGCCGCCTGGCTTCAATAACGCCAGGACCTCTTCTCGACAGGGGCTTGAGAAATCTCGCGGGTTCAGCGTCACACGCGGCATTGGGACTTCGCTGATCCTGTCAGCGACCGTCACCTCGATCTCTTCCAAGGTATTCGGAAGATACCTGTCAAGGAGCATCGAGCACGCTATCATTTCCCGTCGGTCCCGCGATGTTCTGACGCTCTGGGGTTTGGTGCGGGCGACGCGACTCGCGCTCGCGCGGCGCGGGGCGTTCGGACGGGTCGCGGCCGAGCTTGGATTGCAGCTCGACGAGGTCGGTGAAGACATCAGCCTGGCGGCGCAGCTCGTCGGCGATCATCGGCGGCTGGCTCGCGATGGTGGAGATCACGGTGACCCGCACGCCGCGGCGCTGGACGGCCTCGACCAGGGAGCGGAAGTCGCCGTCACCCGAGAACAGCACCATCTGGTCGACGTGCTCGGCGAGCTCCATGGCGTCCACGGCGAGCTCAATGTCCATGTTGCCCTTGACCTTGCGGCGGCCGGAGGCGTCGATGAATTCCTTGGTCGCCTTGGTGACGACGGTGTAGCCGTTGTAATCCAGCCAGTCGATCAGCGGGCGGATCGAGGAGTACTCCTGATCCTCGATGATGGCGGTGTAGTAGAACGCCCGAAGCAGCGTCCCGCGGCTCTGAAACTCCTTCAGCAGGCGCTTGTAATCGATGTCGAAGCCGAGAGTTTTCGCCGTCGCGTAGAGATTCGCCCCATCGATGAAGAGCGCGATCTTGTTGGGAGATGACATGATGCCTGCCTCTGGGGAACGAGGTGCCATGCCGCGGGCTCAGCGCAGCCCATGCTATATCAAGGATCATTAGCCTTCAAACGATTCGGCATAAGCCGAAGATTAATTCGCAATATCCAAAGGGGGGACACCTCCCGGCTGGGCCAGCCTTCGGGTATTCTCGACCTGCACGAAATTTTGTGCAGCGCAATGGCTGACCAACTCGCCCGCTCGCACAATCCTTGAAGCACCGCCAAAAAGGTGAGCCGCATTCGCGCAGCTCTTCCCTCACTTGTTAGCCTTCGCCACCGTCATCGTCGTCTGCAGCGACTCTGTCCTCGTCTTCGACCTCGTCGTCAACATTGGCGTCTACTTTACTTCATCTTCATCCTTGAAATCGACCTTTAGGGGCGATGGATCGTCCTCCAATTCCGCTCCGCATTGCTGGCACCGCGAAAAGCCAGGATGATCGACCTCCGGACAGCGACGGACGTGCGCGAAGGCGGAAGTTGGAAGATTCGTGTGCTCGCCGCGTTTCCAAAAGCGCCGCCACCGAAAGACTAACGCGCGACAGCATCACCTCGAACCGAGCCACCAGCCTCGCGCCGCGGCGCGGCGACAAAATGCATTCTTAACCGTACCGAGATTGCAACACCACTATTGCCCGCCGTTAACGCGATTGGAAGCAGGCGGACCTAGTGTGGCCGGGATGTCGACCATCGAGCGAATCACGTCGTGGGCTGTTCGCCTACGTACAGGCTTGTCAGCGAAGTCCGCGTTAGAGGGCTCAGCGCGTCCGACGCGCCGAATCGCCTCGACCCGACCAATTGTCCTCCTCGTGCTATGCAGTGCATTCCTGATCGCGCTCGTGGTCGGCGTGATCTCCCTGATCCTGTCCAACCTGCGTCACCACGCGATCGAACAGAGCAAGCAGCAGCTGCTGGCAACCGCAACCGTGCTTGCCCGGCAGGCAGCGCGCGACTTCGAGTCGATCGATCTCATCGATGCCAGCCTGATCGAATACATGGAAACACTCGCAATCGTGTCCGATGAGCTCTACGAGCGCGCAATGGTGGGACGCGGCATTCATCTGATGCTGAAGGACAGGATCGGCGGCTTCCCTCATATCGGCGCGGTCATGCTGATCGGCGCCGATGGCAGGCTCATCAATTCGTCGCAGGCCTGGCCAACCCCACAACTCAATTTCGCAGGTCAGGACTATTTCGAGGCGCTGAAGGCCAACCCGCGATTGGGCTCGACGCTCGGCAAACCAACGCGGGATCGAGAGACCGGCGCCTGGACCACATACTTCGCTCGTAAATTCAGGGGATCGAATGGCGAATTCCTCGGCTTGGTCGTGGGTACGGTCAAGTCGCAGTACTTCGAGGAATCTTACGCAACTATCGCGCGCGGGACCGATGACTCAATCGCGCTGTTTCGCGAAGATGGCGTGATGCTCGCGCGCTATCCGCATATCGATTCCTTTATTGCGCAACCCTTTGTCCGCAGCTTCCCTGGCGGGATAATGCAACGGTCCGGCAGCGGCGCGGCTGGGCAGCGCGATGTGGTGGATGATTCGGACCGGCTAACAGCAGAGGCGCGGCTTCCCAACCTCCCGATAAATCTGACCGCCAGTACGACCGTAGCCGCCGCGCTCGCCGACTGGCGGACCGAGGCGGGGTATTTGATTGGGCTCACCATAGTCCTGGTCGTAGCGATCGGCGGCACCGGCGCCGTCGTCGTGCAGTTTTTTCGCAGGCAAAGCATCCAGCTCGACTCCACGCTGAACAATCTGTCGCAAGGCGTGTGCATGTACGACGACCACCGCCGCCTGATCCTGTGCAACGATCGCTATGCCGAGATGTACCATCTGCCAAATGAACTGACGCGGCCAGGAACCGCGCTGCGCCAGATCTTCGACCATCAGATTTCGCACGGCCCCTATCCAGGAAGCCGCCCTGACGAGTATGTCCGCGAGATGATGGATATCATCGCCGCCCGCAAACCGGCGAGCACTGTGACGGAATTCTCCGACGGGCGGGCTTTGGTAGCTGTGTTTCAGCCTGCCCCTGGCGGCGGCTTTGTCACCACCGTAGAGGATATCACCGAACAAAAACGCGCCGAGAAGCGGATCGCGCACATTGCTCACCACGATTCACTGACCGGACTGCACAACCGCGCGGCGTTTTCCGACTATCTGGCAACAGCGATCGACGAGACGTTACGTGAGGACGGGACGTTTGCAATCCTGTGCCTTGACCTCGACCGTTTCAAGGAGGTCAACGACCTTTACGGCCATCTGGTCGGCGATGCACTGCTGCGCGAGGTGGCGCGGCGTCTGCAAGCCGTTGCCGACGGCGCCTTCCTAGCACGCGTTGGCGGGGACGAGTTCATCGTGATCACTACCGCAGACGCACGGGGCGCGGCCGTGGGTCAACTGGCTCAGCAATTCAGGACCGCGCTGAGCGGGGACATCGAGATCGCCGGACGACAGTTGCGCATTGGGCTGAGCATCGGCATCGCATCCTGTCCGATTGATGGGACCGATCCGGCGACCCTTCTCGCCAACGCCGATGTGGCACTCTATCGCGCCAAGGCCGAAGGCCGCGATACGATCCGATTCTTTGAAGCCGACATGGCTGCGCAATTGCGCGATCGGCGCGAATTGCAGCACGATCTGCAATCTGCTCTCGCGAACGACGAACTGCGGCTCGATTTTCAGCCGCTGGCAAGCATCCGCGGCGAGATCGTGGGTTTCGAAGCGCTGGTCAGGTGGCAGCATCCGAGCCGCGGCATGGTCGCACCCGGAATCTTCATTCCGCTCACTGAGGAGAACGGCCTGATCGTCGCGATGGGTGAATGGATCCTGCGTTCCGCGTGCCGCGAAGCCGCGTCCTGGCCGAACCAGCTGCAAATTTCCGTCAATCTGTCGCCGGTGCAGTTTCGCAACGATGGCATTGTGCGACTTGTTCACGAGACTCTGATCGAGACCGGATTGGACGCCGGGCGGCTTGAGCTCGAGATCACGGAAGGCGTTCTGATCGACGACTTTTCTCGTGCAGTGTCGATCCTGCGGCGCCTCAAATCGCTCGGTGTGCACATCGCGCTCGACGATTTTGGCACCGGCTACTCGTCGATGTCGTATCTGCAGGCGTTTCCGTTCGACATGATCAAGATCGACCGCAGCTTCATATCGAACCTCGAACGCAGCGCACAATCGAAGGCCCTGTTGCGTGGCGTCATCGGACTAGCACGCGGCCTCGAGCTCCCGGTGACCGCCGAGGGCGTCGAGACGCGAGCCCAGCTCGATGTTGTCACCCGCGCTGGCTGCGATCTCGTGCAGGGCTTCCTGATCGGAAGGCCTGCGGCGATTGAGCGCTACGCGGAAGTCGTGGGCCGGCCGGCCAGCCTGGATCTACAGGGTATTCGAGCCGGCCTAGCGTCGGCGGCGCGGCGCACGAGGTGAATGTTGTGCAGGTGAACCGGAAATTCCAACAGGGGATGGAATGATGGATTTGAAATTGATCCTGACCGCAACCGCGCTGTGCCTCGCAGGCCATGCGGTGATCGCTGAGGAACTGACGGGCACACTGGAGAAGATCAGGAACTCCGGAACGATCACGATTGGACATCGCGAATCGTCTATTCCTTTCTCGTACTATGACAAAGACGAGAAGGTCGTGGGCTTTGGGATGGACCTTTGCTACGTCGTTGCCGACGCTGTTAAGGCCAGGCTCGGCTTGGCACAGCTGGAGGTCAAGCTGGTGCCGATCACGCCGTCGCTTCGCATTCCCTCCATATTGACCGAGAAGATCGATCTTGCATGCGAAACAATGACCAACAACCTCGAGCGGCAAAAGGTCGTGGCATTCTCATCCACATATTTCGTCGCCGCCAATCGGTTCGTCTCCAAGGCAGCCGCCGATCTGCGGACCGTGGATGACCTCAAGGGCAGAACGGTGGTGTCGACCATAGCATCAACCAATCTCAAGCAGATCAGCGAGCTCAATGCGCAGCGCCACCTTGGACTCACCATTGTCGCGGCCAAGGACAACTTCGAAGCGTTCCGCATGCTGGAATCGGATCGCGCGGCCGCAGTCGTCATGGACGATATTCTGCTGTACAGCCTCGTGGCCAACTCGGCGGCGCCCGCCAACTACGTCGTGTCAGACGACGCGCTGTCGGTCGAGCCGTACGGCATCCTGTTGCGGCGCGACGATCCCACCTTCAAGAAGGTAGCTGACGATGCGCTCGCGACAATCTTTCGCAACGGCGAAATCAACAAAATCTACGCCAAATGGTTTCTTAATCCAATTCCTCCGAACGGCATCAGCCTCAATGTCCCGATGAGCGCAGCGCTGAAGCGCGTCATCGAGAATCCGAGTGATAGCGGCGATCCGGATGCGTATGCGATGCGCTAGCGGATGCGTTTTTGCTCAACGAAATCGACCCCGTCGTCGATCTACGCCTGAGCGGCTTCCGTCCGTGGCGAACACCTTCAAGTTCTCGCCCTGACCATAAATCCGTACCGTCGACGGCGGGTCTTTCTCTTTTTTATCGCAGGCAAAGTTGGCTTTTCGGCTCTGATTGCACGCTATGTTATTCTGATCGCACGACCGTTCCCGTCCTGCCACATGTGAGCAAGCGGGTCACTCACGCGCAATTCGTGAGATAACGCAAAGAAGAACAGAGCCGGCCCAGGACTCAGTGGTGCATCCACTCGCTGCAGCGTTTTGATCATAGTGTTGGTTCGCGGTTGTTCAGTTGTCACAACGAGAACGCGGAATGCTTTCCAACCGAATTGATGCATATGCCGCCCCTCGGCATGAGCGGCGAGGTACGCGCGCATCTTTCGCTCAAAACTGGATTGAGTGATATTTGCTCGCGTGATGGGCATGGTCCCACGATCGACCTCTACCATAAAGCAGCGGCGTGACCCGTCTGGAAACAGAAGGCCAAAGATGAGGTCAGGAATCACTGCGATGTCGAGCTCTCGCTCGTTGTGCGAGATGCCGACCCGCAGCGCGAAGGGATCTCGCTTTTCGCGAGTGGCCTCAGGTGCCCTTGCGATAATCTCTTCGGGATGAATGAGGCGTACGTCGCTCCGACCACGCGTGGATCGTTCCAGCGCAACGCGAAAATCGACGATCTCCAGCTGGTGCTCAATAAAGGGTCGGCCGGCTCCCTGAGTTTTCCGGCTCCACTCGAAGCTTGCGAACTCCGTGCCCCGCTCGGCAAGCAATTGTGCACCGAGATCACCAAGCGCGTACACCATAGGCGCCGATCCGGACGTGGGATAGTAGTCGAGCTGCGCCCGCGGCCGATCAACGTATCCAGCATGATAGAGGCGACACAGCCGATCATTGGTGCGATCGAGTGAGCGGCCAACGATCTCTGCAATGTGAGTGGATCGCAAGAAGCGATAGCGAGCTAATTGCCGCAAGATAAGCGCGTCACCGTCAGTGATTCGAAACGGAACGGGTTCTGACGAGCGGCGGAAGCGAGTGCGCCTTTTGGGCGCAGAAGGCGTGGCGTCATTCATAGTTTCGAATCCAGAACGAGCGTTGTGCGGACGCGCGATCGGTGCGCGCCCAAGAAAAAGTGAACTATCGCCATCTTCGCTCATACATACTCGCGGCGTCACATGGCGCCACACGCAGCAAATGCACATCGCTGAGTGGGGCAGACCAGCGACACCTGAAGAGATATACACCTCGCTGGAAAGGAGGTGATGCACGTGGAGATAGATGACAAGATAGCGCGCCTTAAGGAGCTCATCGCCAAGCGCGAGCAGCTAGATGCTGAGCTCAATGAGCTCCTCGGCGGCGCGGCTCGCGAGCGGCGTGTCCCAAAATGCTCGATGTGTGATGAACCCGGACATCGGGCAAATAATTGCCCAACAAAGTCATCCGAGGCACTCACAGCCTAAAACTAAATGCCCGCGCAAGTGGGCTCTTTCTGTTCGACCTTGATGCCGGCTTCAATCGCATTTTTTCAATCTCGAAACTCCGAACTGAATCGGATCGGCCGTTCCGGTTAGGAGAGCTAGGTAGGATACTCGTCGGTCTTGCTGCTAACCCGGAAATACTGAATCGATCTCCCGTGCGAGCGGGCGACTTCCCAGCCCTCCAGCCTACCAGCAAGTTGATGTCGATCACGACGGCGCGGCGATTATCTTGTCCGCCCCTAAGCAGGGTTACCGCTTCCGCACCCGATGCAGCAACGGCTGGCTCGAAGCCGCCATTCGTTAGCATGCTCCACGATGGCTTGGATGTGGGGTCATCTTCGATGCCGCAAATCAACAGGAGCTGTTCAATGCAGGCTGTTTCTGGCGACCCGCGCACCCGCGGCCGAGATCCATGCACGCAAAGAGAGGTCGAGCTTCCTTCGAATGTCCAAGATCATCCGACCTATTGTCGGCGCGGGTGGACTTTGGAGGTTCGGTTACCCGGGGCAGGGTTCCCGGATCTAGGCGATGCGCGGAGCCTCAATT
The DNA here is from genome assembly GCF_023074015.1 of Bradyrhizobium sp. 142. Taxonomy (NCBI): domain Bacteria; kingdom Pseudomonadati; phylum Pseudomonadota; class Alphaproteobacteria; order Hyphomicrobiales; family Nitrobacteraceae; genus Bradyrhizobium; species Bradyrhizobium sp. 142. Next base: position 4,396 of record NZ_JADPKQ010000260.1, on the reverse strand, counting down.
TAATTCGGTCGATTTTCAGATTTAAATTGATTTAACCTTCAGTTAATAGTAGGTATGCCGTTTAATTCGGGATCCTATGGGGCAGCGCCAGCTGTAGTAACACCTCCGGCGCTAACGCTGTCGCTATCGAGACTCTCACCTCGACGGTTCTCGCCGGTTCGGGTGGGCGCAGCTCGCACGAGTCTCATCAGCATGAGCATCACCGCCACTATCACAACGAAGACTAACAAGGGCTGCTGCGTCTTTGCGCCAATTGCTTTGCGGGCCGCATCAGCCACGCTTGTCAGAGCACATAGCCGGAGATCGACGCTTTGTCTCGTGTGATCTGGAGTATGCCCCGTGCTGAATGAGCTTCACGTCAAAATGGACAAGTACGAGACCAAAGCCGCACAATGTGAAAAAGCGGCGCAGGAAGCACCTGACCAGCCCGGGCGGGCATTCTATGCAGAGCTTGCTCACTACTACAGCGACCTTGCCGCCGACTTCCGGCAAGTCATCGCAAAACGGCGCGATGCTTAATCACGGCGCCGCGTCTGTGCCAGAGCCCTCGGGGATTCCACCCAAAGGCTCGATGAAAACCGCTGAGCCGAAGTTGGGCGGCTTTCTGAAGATATTCTGACTCGCTCACCACCCGCGCATACCTCAGTAAGATGTTAAAGCAGGCTCGATTACCAATGACACACCATAGAAAATGATCCGAAAATTTAACGAAACTATTCGGTAGCTCTGCGTCGGTTCGTCGGAGGGCATTAGCCAATGTCAGAGCGCCAGTTCAGAGAGCAACAAGTCCAGATCGCGCGCTACCGGCTCCTGGAACAGGAGGTTACTGATCCGCTTGCGGCATGTCTGCTTCACGCCATCGTCGCAGAGCTCGAAGCTGACCTGCAAAAGGAACGCTCACTTCATGAAAGTTCCTATGCGGATGATTTTCATCGAAGGTGTTAGTTGATGCTGGTCCCGTTAGTCTTGTCGACGTTAGACAGGATAATGACGTTAGACAGGATAATAAGGAGCCCTTTTCACCACCCGTTATTGACCGAGCTAGTACGTAGATAAAAAATAAATCGCGTCGCGCTTGCCAAATTAGAACTTAGGAAGAAAAGCAATGCTTGACGCTTCAGAGCTCGTCTCGCGTCGTCGCCATCATGGCTTTAACGCTCATGGGGACCTCGACTGAAAGCTGGATCGTCATAAAAGCAATCTGAAGTAGTGCTAACGATGGACGACACGCACGGCAATGGCTTCACTTCGGGCTCCGTACAATTACGGGCGACGCTCGCGCTAGTTGCGCTACGAAGCACGCGCGTTCGACATGGAAGCGCTTCGATCCGAATTCGGGTCGTTCGAAACAGTTCGTTAGCTTTCATGCGGCTAGCTGGGAGCGTGCCGATTACCGCCGATTGCGGCACATGGAATGGGAATGCCGGCCCCGGCTGTCCTCCCAACCTGCGGCTGGGGCCGTCTTCTTGAACTTGCGCAGCATCGTTCAACCCCGGTCCACAACCATGATTAGAGGCATTGCCATTGCGCTATTTGGGATGAGCATTCTCTCCCAGTTCGATCAGGCGTTCTTCTACGGTCGACATAGTGACGCGGCGCTCAGGCTTGTGCGCGAGATCAGCCGCGGGTTCGGCCTGTAGGCCGGCTCCGTCCCATTGCTTCGTCAAGTGACGGGATACAGTCTGCTCGCAAGACCTCAGCTCGAAATTCGAGCTTCCGTATCTGGCACATCACATCACGTCAGCAGTGCCTTGCAGCGAGATGTCCGGAGTCGGCTGTAGAACGGAAGTTACGATCCGAGAGGCGAGCCGACGCGATTGACCCAACTGGGACATGGGGCGTAGCCGTCGTCTATCTTGCAGGAATGCCGAAAAACGTGAATATTCTGCTGGTTCGCGTGTCATCGGTAAATGTCGTAATAGAGCGCCGCAATCAATGAGGTGTTTTGTCATGAAGAGGTCTTCGCTCCAAGTGGCCGCCTCAGTGCTAAGTCTGGCGCTTGTGCTGTCGCCGTCCGCCAACGTGCAGGCTGCCGAACTCAGGCTTCTGGCGGGTGGAGCAATGTCAGGCGTTTGGGCAGATATCAAACAGCAGTTCGAGCAAGCCTCTGGTCACAGGCTTGAGATTTTCTTTGGCACGACTCCGAACCTCATAAAGGAGGCTACGTCGGGCAAGCCGTTCGATGTTGGCGTTGTACCTGTCGAGGTTATGCAGGACGCGTCAGCCCGAGCAAAATTCGTGTCAGGTCCGACAATCGATATTGCCCACATTGGCCTCGGCGTTGCTGTCCGCTCTGGCGCTCAAAAACCTGAAATCGGCAACGCGGACGCGCTCAAAGCAACGCTGCTCAAAGTTCAATCCATTGCCTCGATCCCGGAGAGCGCCACCGGCTATTCAATCGCAAAGGTGTTTGATCGCCTTGGAATCACCGAGCCGATGAAGGCAAAGATGAGGGCGCAGCCCAACCCTGCGCAGGTCGTCGCGGTGGTTGCCAAGGGCGAAGTCGAATTGGGCATATTCCTTATCAACGTTCTCACCGCTCCCGGTTTGGAAGTCGTCGGGCCATTTCCGGCCGAACTGCAACAAAACGTGGTGTTTACGGCGGCGGTTGGATCGGAAACCAAAGAAGCCACGGCTGCCAAGTTGACTACCTTAAAGGTCCGGCGGCAGTTGCAATCATTAAATCGAAGGGCATGAATCCCGGCTGATCCGACGGATCAACCCGTCGCGCGGAAGACGTTTCCGCGCTCGGGTCGCACGTGACCATCAGCTGTGCCGCGTTGGACCCTATCACGGCCTCAGCATTCACCCTCGTTGAACTCGTTTTTTGTGCCGAGCTTGGATCGCCCGTCGAAATAAGAGAAGGCCGCCAGCGTGACTGCTAGCATGAGCAATCCCAAGCCGCCCGTGATCGCCACCATCATTGCCACGGCGACGAACATGCGACCTAACTTTCAGCGGATGGCGACTTGGTTGGCGGGAGGGATCGCTTGGTCTTCGCCACTTCGGCCTTCTCGAAAAACTCGAGAGCCAAGATATGCATGGCCTGTGCTTTTTCTGGATCAGACTCGGCGAGAGCGAACCGCGAGGCGACTTCCGCCTGCCTCAAATAATAATCGACAGATTGCACCCGCCATTCTCCCGCGTGAAGGTGCCGGCTAACGCAACTTCAGAGCATTTGTTCCCAACTCAGGCGAATCGAGCGCGAGGAGCAAACGAGGCCCGCTCGGGGCCGGAACCGATTCGCTCCCTGTGCATTCTGGTAATGATCTACAAAGATCAGTAGCACTGAAACGCAAAGGCCCCAGTCGGTCCAGCCCCGGACTGGGGCCTTTCATACGTCCGGAAACACAACGCCGACCGCTTGAAATAATTGCAGGCGGCGCTGTCCAGCCCCGGCGGCGTATTCTTTGGCCGCCGCACGACAATCGAGCGCGACGGTCTGATGCGTCTTGCAGCCGACGCATTTCACTTCGAGATATAAAGTACCCGGCATTGAGAGCGTCACCGAGCTGGGATGGCAGATCCTTTAAAGGCGAGCATACACTTCGGGCGACGTACCGCAGTGATGCAGGCTTATCGGCGGGCCTTCTTCTGGATCGGCGCCGGGGATGGACTTCGCTCGGACGGTCTCGTAGGGGGGCGTCGCCTGCGCGAGGGCAGGACAACCATAACAAACAGAACGTTAATCAGCAGCCACATTGCAAAAATGAGAAGGACAGTACGCAAGGCAACGACCCTAGTAGTTTAATTAAAAATGTGTCGGTCACAGCCTAGACCGACGCAGAACCGGGGTCTGTCCGCTTTCGGACGTTCATGCTGCCTGGGACCGGCTAAATAGGAACCCAAGATTCTTTTCAGCCAACCGCGCCATTGCGGCGATGACGTGCATGCTGGTGATTGGCGGGCCGCCCGTGCCCGGCGGTGGTGGTATGCCCAGCGCATCAACGTCATCACGGTCGCGGCTTCCGTGTTGCGGATCACGGCGCGGGATAGTCTGGGAAGGCGCCAGGCATCGACTTTAAGTTGCCGACGTAGCGGTTGGTGACGCGGAAGAGCGCGAGGATGGCGGCTTGGTTCGTGGTGATGCTGTGGAGTTGCGCATTTCCAGAACGTTGGGCGAAGGATTGGGCGATCACTGGGCGCGCCCAGTCGCTGCTCGCAGGCTTCCGCTATCCAACGATCATGATCAACCGGCGCAGCGCGAGCTTGACGGCTTTATTGTGCTGTTACAGTCATTGGCCATCGTCGTAAGGCGTACGCATACGACGAAGACCGCCTGATTGACGCATGCGCGCGGGCACGGCGAGCTCTATGATGGCGTTGCGAGAAGGTCAGGCAGCCTGCTGATCGGCGGGCTTGTCGGCTCGGCGCAGGAGCTTCCATTCCCAGGGCA